>DATFCB010000683.1:0-6892 GCA_035253525.1 Pyrinomonadaceae bacterium
CCTTCGAGATGTTCCTCGCCCACAGTCTGCGCGATAGAGCCTGCCGGCCAGAGGAATAGAGGCAGGAAGAGGCTTAACCGTAAAATTATGTGCGTCATTCTGTATCTAATCATTGAGAATTGTCTGATCGTATAAGGCAACGAGTACTCAACAGTTGAAATAGCGGATGGGGTTTTGAGAGTGGCGTACAGGCATAAGTTGGCCCACGTATTTCTTTCGGAGAGCATCCGGGGCCAGCTTCCCTATAAACTCGGAACGCCCGTCGTGAACTTCAGGAGGGAAGTACCTGCCTTGGTCACTTTCTCTTTTGCGCCAGTACGCTCTGGTTTCATCGCTGACCGGAATCCACCGGTCAATCTCGTAGACTTCTTTGATCTCGCCTTGATAGATGGCAAAGGCATATTTCGCCCTCTGCGCGTGCTGCCTGTCTATCCGCCATATCCCTCGCGTGGCGTGATACAAATCCTCTGCATTCTGGACGTGCGGGTATTGCTGGTTGATGTTGATGGCTATAACCGGCTCGTCAATGCTCACTGACGAAGCCGGTTCGGATTTCAAGTCTGCCGGGAGGGATAAAGTAGCTTGAGGGTCGTACGGAGCGGATAAGAGCGCACCGTCGGCCAGGCAAAAGGCAAACATCTCATCGGCATAAGTTCTATTGCATTGGGGGCATCTTTTCATAATCGTCCTCCAAAGATGTGAAGCAGCCAATTAATGATTGTGCCAATGACGAAGATTATACTGCACAGCGCCCGCAATTGTGAGATATGCGCGCGGCGATGTTAAAATAGACGCGTAATGAATCAAGCAATACATCTGACGGGACTGACCGAGGCGGAGTTGATTGCGTTCGTCGAGGAGATGAATGAGCCGGCGTATCGCGGGGGGCAAATTTTCGCGTCGCTTCATCGCAGGCGGCTACGGTCGTTTGACGAGATGACGGATTTGCCGAAAGATTTTCGGAGCAAGTTGAACGAGGGGGCGACGGCTTCGACGCTGACGGTCGAGTCGCGTTACGTGTCCGAGGACGGGACGCGGCGCTACCTGATGAAGACGCACGACGGGCTGCCCGTCGAGACAGTGTTCATCCCCGAAGAGCGGCGCGACACGATCTGCTTTTCATCACAGTCCGGCTGCCCGCTTCAGTGCAGCTTTTGTCTGACGGCGAAGCTCGGACTCCTGCGCACGCTCTCCGCGGGCGAAATCGTCGAGCAGATTGTCGTCGCGCTCAACGACGCTTACGGTGTGGGCCAGAAAACTCCGCGCGGCACGAACCTCGTGGCGATGGGCGCGGGCGAGCCGTTCCTGGCGTTTGAGCCGCTGATGAAAGCCTTGCGAATCATGGCTGACCCGAAGGGCCTGCACATCGTCCCGAACCGCGTGACGGTCTCGACCGCAGGCATAGTCCCGCGCATACGCGAACTGGCGAGCGTTCCCGACCGCCCGCATCTGGCGATTTCTCTGGCCGCGCCGACCGACGAGCTTCGGAACGAATTGATGCCGATTAACAGGAAGTGGCCGCTCGAAGAGTTGCTCGCGGCGTGTAAAGAGTTCGAGCGCTCGTTGAAGCCGGGCGAGCTGTTCACCTTCGAGTACGTGATGCTGGATGGCGTGAACGACTCGGACGAGCAGGCGCGGCAGTTGGCGAACCTGCTCAACCGGCACGGGCTGCGCGCCAAAGTGAATCTAATTCCGCACAACCCTGCGGACCCGCTTCCCTATCGACCGTCGCCGCCGGAGCGTGTCGAGAGTTTCAAGCGAATCTTGGAAACGAAAGGCGTTCACGCGTTCGTGCGGCGGCCGCGCGGCCGGGACATCTACGCGGCATGCGGCCAGCTCGCGGCTCGTCGCACTCCGACCTTAGCCAACCCAACGCAGTCAGTTCTTCATCAATTAGCCTGACGGCCCCGCGCCGTCAAAATTCTTCTTCAGGGACAATTCAGTAATAATGAGAGACAGAAAATTCATCCGACGAACTATACTTGTGATAATGGCGGGCCTTTTGCTCGCGCTCCCGGCCGGCTTCCGTGCCGGCGCGCACGCGCCCGCGGCGCAGGCGAACATACGCGTCAACGGCTTCTTCGCGTCCGACAAGGCACAGCGCGGCCGCACGGTCCAGGCCGCCGTTGTCCTGGACATCCCAGACGGTTTTCACATCAACAGCAACCGCCCGCTCGCCAAGTTCCTGATTCCGACTTCGGTCAAGATAGAAGCGCCCGGCGGAATCAAAATTGGGCCGGTCAGCTACCCGCGCGCGCAACTGCGCACCTTCAGCTTCTCGCAGGACAAGCTCTCCGTCTACGAGGGCCGCGCCGTGCTGCGCTTCAACGTCACCGTCCCGGCAGACTTCCAGACCGGCGTGACGGAGTTGCGCGCCCGCGTCAAATACCAGAGCTGCAACGACGAGGCATGCTTCCCCCCGGCCACGCGCAACATCACGATGCCCATCGCCATCGTCAACGCGAACGAATCCGTCAAACGAATCAACACCAACCTCTTCGGCGGCCGAAAGCGCGGCGGGGTAGCGGGCGCATGGCAGTGAAAAGCAGTGGTCAATAATCAGTGGTCGGTAGTCAGTTGAAGACAAAAGCTCGTCGTCGCCGGCCATCAGTTTTTAACTGACTACTGACCACTGTTCCCTATCACTGACATCAATCGGCCGGTGCGGCCGTGGGTGCGTTTCTCGCGGCGGTAGGAGAAGAAGAGGTCCGTGCGGCAGATGGTGCAGAGCGGCGCGGTGTGTATGTTTTCGGGAGAGAGGCCCGCGGCCGTGAGCTGTTCGCGGTTGGCTCTTTGAAGATCAACGAGCGCGTGGCCGTCGCGCGTCGGCGTGAAGAGATTTTCCGAGCCGGGGAATTTTTCCCGGAACGCTTCGATGACCTCGTTGCCGACTTCGTAGCAGCAGCCGCCCGCCGCAGGGCCTATGGCCGCGCGCACGTCCGCAGGCTCGCTCCCGTATTCCGCGTTCATACTCTCAAGCGTGCGCGCGACGATTGACGAAACTGTCCCGCGCCATCCCGCGTGAATGGCGGCGCACGCGCCCGTCCGCGAATCGGCCAGCAAGATTGGCACACAGTCGGCAGTCTTGACGCCGACGAGGATTCGCGGCGTAACGGTCGTGAGCGCGTCGCAGTAGGTTGTCTCGCCCAGTGCCTTTTCGGGCTGGCGCGTGTCCTCCACGCTCTTGACCGTGCGAACATCTGTGCCGTGCATCTGCCAGCAGGAGGCGAGCGCCCATTCGCCCTCGAAGAGGTTGAGGAAGCGGCGGCGGTTCTCGTAAATGTTCTCGGCCGCGTCGTCGTTGAAGCCCGCCAGGTTCAAGGCAGCTTCGGGCATGGGGCTGACGCCGCCGAGCCGCGTCGAGAAGGCGTTAACGAACCCGTGTTCTTCGAGCGGCGCGCACGAGAGCGCAAGCGTGTTATCCTTATCGCGCCAGTAGAACCCGGCGCGTGCCAGTTCCATTTCGTCAGTGATTATTTCCATCGGCATAGACATCATCGAAGTTCGCCGCGTGCGCGAAGTGCTCGCGCGCACGCCGCGCTTCATCGAGCGCGTTTACACGGAGCGCGAGCGCGCCTACTGCGACGGCCGAGGCGCTGTCGCCGCCATGCACTACGCCGCGCGCTTCGCCGCCAAGGAGGCCGCCCTGAAGGCATTGCAAACGGGCTGGACCGGCGGCATCGCATGGCAGGACATCGAAGTCGCCTCGCGAGCCAATGGTGCGCCAAGCCTCCTCTTCCACGGCGTCGTCCGCGAACTCTACGAGCAATCGGGCGCGCGCGCCGCGCACCTCTCCATCTCACACACCTCCGAGCACGCCATCGCGCAGGTCATCCTCGAAGGCTGATTCAAACAAGAGGGCGAACGATTTCTGATGAATCGTTCGCCCTTTCGACATTACGCAAAGGCGCGCGCTCTTGCAAGCCGCGCGCACTGTCTAATTTTTATGGCCCACTTCCTGAAGTCCTGACGCTCATCTCGTTGACGAGCGTCCGCTGCCCGCGCGTGTTCGTCTCGATTCTGGTCGTCTGCCAGGCCGGAGACTCCAACCGTTCGCTCGTGACCTGCGGGCGCGGCAAAGTCTTCGGGCGCGAACTCGGAGAGATGATTCTCGTCCGGCCGTCCGCTTCGACAATGGTCGCCGGCTCGTAATCGTAAACTTCAGAATCCTCTCCCGCGTCGGTCAGCTCAAACGTCTCGCCGTGCATTGTGCATTCCAGGTTCGGCGCGAGTTCGGACGTAATCGCTATCCGCTCCTGCTGCGGGCAGGAGGCCGTGGCGAGCAGGCCCGTCTCCGTGTCAACCTCCACGAAGCGGACGCCCGCCGGTCGCTCGAACGCTTCGCCTCCGAGGTCCGGTCTCAACACCACAGCCTCGCGGACGAAATCGGTCCAGGCCGGCAGCGCGGCCTCTGCGCCTGTCAGGCCCAGTTGCTTGTTGTCGTCAAACCCTATCCAGACGGCCACCACCATGTTCGGCGTGTAGCCCACGAACCACCCGTCGCGCGACGTGCCGGTCTTGCCCGCAATCGCGGTCCGCTTGACAGCGCCGCGCGCGGCCCGCGCCGTCCCGTGGTCAATCACGTCCGAGAGCATGTCCGTAATCAGGTACGCGGTCGAGGGCTTAATCACGGGCCGCGTCTTCGGGATGTCACCTATGACCTCTGCGCCCGACGAATCCACGGCGCGCGCGACCACGTTCGGCTCGACGCGCTCGCCCATATTGGCGAACGCCGTGTAGGCTGCGGCCATCTCAAGCGGCGTCGCCTCCGTTGTGCCGAGCGCAATCGCGGGATAAGCTTCCGCCTTCGGCAGACCAAACCTCTCCGCCGTCCGCTCGACACGCGTCAGGCCCGCACGCATCGCCACGTCCACGGTCACGACGTTGAGCGAGCGCACGAGCCCCGTCCTCATCGTCACGTCGCGCATGGAGAAGCCGCCGCCGTAATTGGACGGGCGATACTTCGAGTTGCCCGCGTAGATGAACTCCTGCGGCGCGTCCGCGTAGAGCGTCAACGGCGACAGGCCGCTCTCCAAAGCCGCCGCGTAGACGACGGGCTTGAAGGTTGAGCCGGGCTGGCGTCGCGCGTCCACCGCGCGGTTCAACTGCGAGTCGGCGTAGTCGCGCCCGCCGACCATCGCCAGCACGTTCCCGGTCTTCGGGTCCAGGGCGACGAGTGCCGCCTGCGGTTTCACGCCCTTCTTCGCGTAGACTTTGTCGAGGCGTTCGAGCTGCCGCCTGACTGCCGTCTCGGCCGCCTGCTGCAAATCCAGGTCAATGGTTGTGTAGACGCGCAGGGCGCGCTCGTCCTCGCTCCCGTTCTGGCCCAAACGCGCTTCGACGACGCGGTTGACGTAGTCTATGAAGTAAGGCGCGGTTGATTTCTCGTGGTCGTCGAGCGGCGCGACTGTTAGCTGTTCCTGCGAAGCCGCGCTCGCCTCGTCGAGCGTGATGAACTGGTCGCGCGCCATCGCGCCGAGCACGACGTTGCGGCGTGCGGTGGCCGCCTCCGCGTGGCGGTCGGGCGCGTAGCGGTTCGGGCTTTGAATCATCCCGGCGATGGTCGCGCTCTCGGAAAGCGTCAAATCCTTCAGCTCCTTGCCGAAGAAGATGCGCGCCGCCTGCTCCACGCCGCGGACACTGACGGCCCCGCGCTGGCCCAAATAAATTTCGTTGCAGTAGAGCGCGAAGATGTCCCGCTTCGACAGGCGGCGCTCAAGCGCGAACGCCGTCATGGCCTCCGCGAACTTGCGGCGGAAGGTGCGCTCAGGTGTCAGAAACGTGTTCTTGACGAGCTGCTGCGTGATGGTCGAGCCGCCCTGAGAGGTTTCGTCGTCCGCCGCGTTCCTGAGGAGCGCGCGGCCCACGCCCCAGATGTCCACGCCGCCGTGGTCGAAGAAGCGGCGGTCCTCAATCGAAAGGATGGCGTGGGCCAAAACCGGCGGGATATCTTGAAAAGATAACTGCGGGCGCTTGCCCGTCTTCATCGCAGCGTCGGTCGTCAGGATTTCGGGTTCGAGCGTGTAGGCGTCGAGCGTGACGCCCATGTCGCCCGTCAGCTCAGCTATCTGATTCCCCTTGCCGAAGCGCACCTGGACGGTCGAGATCGCGGACTTGTCCGAGTGTCGCGGGCGAATCTCAATCGAATCCTCGCGCGCCGTGAAGCTCCCGCTCCACACGTCGCTCGCGTTCGCCTCGACGTAGCCCGCGCGGCGCAGCAGCTCGACCAAAGCGTCGCGCGAAATCGTCTGCCCTGCGCGCAGCGTGCGCGGCGCGGCGTAGATGCCCGCGCGGCTCGTCAGGTAGCCGCTCTTCAGGCGCGCGTCAACCAGGCCCGCGTAGTAGTTGTAAGAGGAGATGAAAAAGATGAGTCCCGCGACGACGAGGAAGGCGATAGAGCCCAGGATTGAGTAAATGACGACGCGGCGTTTGCGCCGCAGCCCGCGCCAAATTTCGAGGCGTTTGAGAGCGCGCTGTTTGATCCGCTTGACGCGAGGGCGGCGATTCTCATCGACGGATGTAATCTCTATAGCCATCCTGTTTTCGGCGGCGGACGGCGTTTCGGAAAGATTCGTGCGCGCGCCTGCCCTCACGTTTGATTGTTGCCAGCGTTCTCAATAAACGCCTAATGGCCCAAAAATTCTAACGTCACCTGGCGTCCGCGACCGTGACTATCTCCGGGCGAGCGCCTTTCGCCTCGTCGCCGCTGCCCGCGCTCGCCCACTGCGAGACCGCCGCGGTCGAGATCGCAAGCGTAATCAAGATCATGATAATGGCCGCCAGTTGCGCCAAACCGTTTGCCAACTCCTTCATCGCTGCCTCCCCGAATCGTTCAGTTTTTGCCCTTGCCAACCCTTTGAGCAATGTTTATGCCAACACCCGAAGAGAAAGC
>DATFCB010000684.1:0-5246 GCA_035253525.1 Pyrinomonadaceae bacterium
TTGCCGCGCCCTGATACAATCCGCTATACTCTGAAACGGAAGTCTGCTCCTGCCCCCGCCGGGGATTCCAAGAAGAATTGTTGACAGTCCGGGGTGGTAGTGATATTCAATTTTCAGTAGCCGGCGCGCCCCTAAAATTTAATCGGCGATGGCCTTCGGCCGCGCCGCATCTGGTAGACAGATGGTCAGCCGCATCTCGACCTCCCAGGCAGGAAATTTGTACCCGACCGACCCGCGCGGGCAGGCCGTGTTGTCTGCCATCATCAAGGAGCATTTGGTGACGGGCGAGCCCGTCGGCTCGCGGACCATCTCGGATAGGTTCGCGCACGCCGCCGGCTGGAGTTCCGCCACCATTCGCAACGTCATGGGCCAATTGGAGGAGGCGGGGTTGGTCGAACAGCCGCACACTTCCGCCGGGCGCATCCCGACCGATAAAGGATACCGCTTCTACGTTGACCACATGCTCGGGCAGACGCGCCTGTCCCATGCGGACCTTGTCTCGATCAACTCGTTGCTGAAAAATTTACAGAACGAGTCGGGCGGCGCGCCCGAGCGCATGCTGGGCAAAGTCTCGCACGCGCTCTCGGCGCTCTCGGAAAACGTCGGCATCGTCGTCTCGCCGTCGCTCGCAGACCACCGCCTGCAACACATCGAATTTCTACAACTGGCGGACAACCGCATCCTGGTCGTGATGGTCTCCGCGCCCAACCTCGTACATAACAAGGTCATACGCATTGACGAGACGTTGAGCCAGGACGAGCTTGAGCAAACGGCCCGCTACCTGAACACGGAGTTCGGCGGCAAGAGCCTGATCGCTATCCGCGCGGAGATAGTCGAGCTGATGCGCGAGGAGAAGGCGCTTTACGACCGCTTGCTCATGAACGCCGTCATGCTCTGTAGCCGGAGCCTCGAAGGCGAAGAGGCAGGGGGCGCGGAGGTCTACGTTGACGGCGCGTCGAACATCCTTGCCAAGCCTGACTTCGCCGACGCGGAGCGTATGCGCGAACTCTTCCGCACGTTTGAGGAGAAGTCGCGCCTCGTCAAAATTCTCAACGAGTGCGTGGCGCGCGACAAGTCGCTGCCGGGAGAGGTCTGCGTCGTCATCGGGCGCGAGCATGCCGTCTCTTCGATGCAGGACTGCGCGCTGATTACAGCGCCCTACCGGATCGGCGGCGAAGTCGCCGGCACGCTCGGCGTCGTTGGCCCAATGCGCATCGAGTACGCGCGCATGATGGCCGTCGTCAACTACATGGCCCGCCAAATCGAGCAACTGCTGCGCGAGGAGATCGGCACGGCCTGAACCGGAATCGAACAGGACGGGCACGCGCCGCTCTCAGGCGCACGGCCCCCAGGGAGGGTAACTGACCAGTGATGGTAGATAAGCGAGGACAGAAGGCCAACCGCATCCCGGTGCATTTCGTTGACGACGAAGCTCTGCGGGCCGGGGGCGCGGGCGATGACGACGAGCCGAACGCCGAGGACAGTTCGGACCGTGGCGAATCGACGCCGGAAGATCTCGGGCGCGAGTCCAGTTACGAGGACGAAACGGAAATGAAACGTCGGATTGATCGCGGGCCGGAAGACGAAGGCGCTGACGACCGCGACACGGCTGGTGGGCCGCCGAGCGGCGAAACGCCGGAGCGGCGCGAAGACCAGCATCAGGCCGCGCCGAACCAGCAGCAACAGACTGCGGCCGGCAATCCCCCGCGTGCGGCGAACGAGAGCCCCGAAGCGACCGGCCCGGTGCTCGCGGAGTTGCTCGCGACGCGCGCGGAGCTGAAGCGCGTCCAGGCCGAGCGCGCGGAGCTGCGCGAAACACTGGCGCGTCGTCAGGCCGATTTCGAGAACTATCGCAAGCGCATGGAGCGCGACCGCAACGAGAGTTATAACCGGATGGTCGGCGACGTGGTGAGCAAGCTGCTGCCCGTTCTGGACAATCTCAGGCGTGCGCTCGACGCCGAAGGGTCTTTGCAGGCGAACGAGTCCGAGGAGTTTCGCCACTTCCTGAGCGGCGTCGAGTTGATCTACAAGCAGCTCAACACCGTGCTCGAAGGCTTGGGCCTACAGCCCGTGGCCGCGCTCGGCCACCGCTTCGACCCGCACGTCCACGAGGCCGTGGTCACGGAGCAGACGGAGGAGTACGAACCCGACACCGTCATACAGGAGATCGTGCCCGGCTACCGTCTCGGCGAGAAACTCCTCCGGCCTGCCATCGTCAAAGTAGCTACGAGATAGTGATAAGTAATAAGTGATAAGTGATGAGTAAAAGAAAGAAGTTTTTAACTTATCACTTATCACTCATCACTCATCACTTTTAAAATTATGGGCAAAGTCATCGGAATTGATTTGGGGACGACCAACTGCTGCGTCGCCGTGTTGGAAGGCGGCGCGGTCCAGATCGTGCCGAACAAAGAGGGCGGGCGCACGACGCCGACGGTCGTCGGCTTCACGGACAAGGGCGAGCGCCTGGTCGGCCAGATTGCCAAGCGCCAGGCCGTCACCAACGCGGCCAACACCGTCTACGCCGTCAAGCGGCTCATCGGGCGCAAGTTCAACTCGCAGGAGGCGCAGCGCATGCGCGAAACCTCCGCTTTCGAGATCGTTGACTCGCAGAACGGCGACGCGCGTATACGCGTCCAGGGGCGCACCTACAGCCCGCCGGAAATCTCGGGCATCGTGTTGCAGCGCCTGAAGACCGCGGCCGAAGACTTCCTCGGCGAGGCCGTCACCGAAGCCATCGTCACCGTCCCGGCCTACTTCGACGACATACAGCGGCAGGCCACCAAGGACGCCGGCAAGATCGCCGGCCTCAAAGTCGAGCGCATCATCAACGAGCCCACGGCGGCCGCGCTCGCCTACGGGCTCGGCAAGACGGAATCCGAGCGCATCGCGGTCTACGACCTCGGCGGCGGAACCTTCGACGTTTCCATCCTCGAAATCAACGACGGCGTTTTCGAGGTGCTCTCGACTTCCGGCAACACCTTCCTCGGCGGCGAGGATTTCGACGACCGGATCATCAACTGGATGGCCGACCAGTTCCGCGAGGAGACGAGCATTGACCTGCGCGAGGACCGCCTCGCGTTGCAGCGGCTGAAGGAGGCGGCCGAGCGCGCCAAGTGCGAACTCTCCTCCGTCAACGAGACGAGCATCAACCTGCCCTTCATCGCTGCGGACGCATCGGGGCCGAAGCACTTCAATAAGACCTTGACGCGCGACGAGTTTGAATCGCTCGTCGCGGACCTGGTCGAGCAGACCATAGAGCCGTGCCAGAAAGCGCTCTGGGACGCCAAGCTACAGCCGACGGATATAGACAAGGTGATTCTCGTCGGCGGCCAGACGCGCTCGCCGATTGTCGGGCGCACGGTCAAGGAGATTTTCGGCAAGGAGGCGTCCTCCGAGATTAACCCTGACGAGGTGGTGGCGATGGGCGCGTCCATTCAGGGCGCGGTGATGGCAGGCGACGTGAAAGACATAGTGCTTCTCGACGTGCTCCCGTTGAGCCTCGGCCTTGAGACGCGCGGAGGGTTGTTCACAAAGATCATCGAGCGCAACTCGACCATCCCGCTGCGCAACAGCCTGACGTTCACGACCGTCGTGGACAACCAGGCGTCCGTGGAGATTCACATCCTGCAAGGCGAGCGCGAGATCGCGGAGGGCAACCGCAGTCTGGGTAAGTTCGAGTTGGTCGGCATCCCGCCCAACCCGCGCGGCGTCCCGCAGATCGAAGTCTCTTTCGAGGTTGACGCCAACGGCATCGTCTCCGTCTCGGCCAAGGACAAGACCACGGGCCGCGAGCAGCAGATGCGCGTCACGCCGACATCGGGGCTCTCGCCCGACGAGATCGGCCGCCTGATCGTAGAGGCCGAGACTTCCGTCGAATCAGACCGGCGGGCCAAAGAGATCATCGGCCTGCGCAACAAGCTGGACACGCTTATCAGGAACACGCGCCGCGCCTTCGTCGAGTTCGGCGGCTCGCTCTCGGCCGAAGAGCGCAAGAGCGGCCAGCAGGCGCTCTCGATGGGCGAAGAGGCCGTGACCTCCGAAAACCTCGAACAGATTCAGCAGGCCATAGAGGTCGTACAGCACTTCGCCACCGAGTTGACGAACGTGATGATGAATCTCCCCGGCGAGTGACGGGGCCAAAAAGTTTAGCGTCTGAGGTCTGAAGTCAAAGGACGAGCTTTTGACTTCAGACTTTACTTCGTCGGCGCTTTGTTGCTAATAATGCATCGAGAAATTTGAAAGGGAATTATTTAACGACGGATGAGTAAACGCGATTATTACGAAGTGCTGGGTGTGAGCCAGACGGCCAGCGAGCAGGAAATCAAGAGCGCCTATCGGAGGCTCGCGGTCCAGCACCACCCGGACAAGAATCCCGGCGACGCCGCAGCCGAGGAAAAATTCAAAGAGGCCGCGGAGGCTTACACTGTCCTCTCCGACGCAGACCAGCGGCGACGCTACGACCGCTTCGGCCACGCGGGCGTTTCCAGCAGCGCAGGCTCCGCCGGCTGGGGCGCTCCCGGCTTCGGCGGCATAGAAGATATTCTCGGCGACCTTTTCGGCTTCGGCGACGTTTTCGGCGCGCGCTCCGGCTCAAGCCGCAGGGCCAACGCCGCCCAGCGCGGCGCAGACCTGCGCTACGACCTGGAAATCTCGCTCGAAGACGCGGCCGCGGGGATGACGGCGCAGTTGCGCATCCCGCGCCTTGAGACGTGCGAGAAGTGTAAAGGCAACGGCGCGGCCGAGGGGACGCAGCCGGAGACTTGCCAGACCTGTAGCGGCGCGGGCCAGGTCCGCTACCAGCAAGGCTTCTTCTCCGTGGCCCGCACCTGCGGCTCGTGCCGCGGGACCGGGCGCATCATCAAGACGCCGTGCGACGCGTGCAAGGGCGCGGGGCGCGTCGAGCGCGAGAAGAATATGGAGGTCAAGATTCCGGCCGGAGTGGAGACGGGCTCGCGCCTGCGCATCGCCGGCGAGGGCGAGGCCGGCACACAAGGGGGACCGGCGGGCGACCTCTACGTCGTGATACACGTCAGCGAGCACGAACAGTTCGAGCGGCAGGGAAGCAACCTCTATTCTTCTGTGCCAATAACTTTCGCACAGGCCGCGCTCGGCTCCGAGCTTAACGTGCAGACCCTCGGCGGTCAGCAGCAGGTGAAGATTCCGGCCGGCACGCAGACTGGCACAGTCTTCCGCCTGAAGGGGCACGGCATGCCTGTGCTCGGCGGCCGCGGGCGCGGCGACCT
>DATFCB010000685.1:0-5475 GCA_035253525.1 Pyrinomonadaceae bacterium
AAGACGCACCAGGTGCAGTCCGTCATGCAGACGGGCCGCGCCCACGGCATGGTTACTTTCGAGACGGCCGTCAGCGACCTGGTCCGAAAGCGCGCCATCACCAAAGAGGTCGGCGACAACTTCCTCGCCCGCCGCTCGGCCGGCGCAGGCAACGCGGGCCGCTACGGTAAGGGCTAAGCATCCCCTCCGAAACCAATCACCTCCTCTTAGCACCTTTGCGCCTTTGCGTGAGAAAAAGTTTCACGCTGGAGGCGCAAAGGCGCATGAGGCGTGGTGTCAGCTTACGACTTGTTTCCACCGACGGGTTACTTGACACCTGCCGCGCAACGATGAATGATGCAGCCTTGTGGTCGTCAGTCAACGGTCGCGAGCAGAAAGCGCCAACTGACCACTGACCACTGACCACTGACCACTGCTTATGCCTGACATCCTGCTCGTCGAGGACAAAGACAGTCTGCGGCGCGTGCTCCGGCTGACGCTGGAGAACGCGGGCTACACCGTCACCGAGAGCGCGGACGCGCGCGCCGCCACGCAGGAAATCTCCCGCGCCCCACACCGTCTCGTGCTCACGGACCTCAGGATGCCGCACGGCTCGGGCCTCGACGTGCTCAGGGCCGCGCGCGCCGCCGATTCGGAAATCCCCGTCATCGTCATGACGGCCTACGGCTCGATTGACGACGCCGTGCAGGCGATGAAGGACGGCGCACACGACTTTCTTCAAAAACCCGTTGACTCGAATCACCTGCTGCTCTTGGTCGAGCGCGCGCTCGAACAGGCGCGACTGAGGACGGAGAACATCCTGCTGCGCGAGGAGTGGTCGCGCCGCTACGGCTTCCCACGCATCATCGGCGAGTCCGACTCAATCAAGCGCGCGGTTGACGCCGTCCAGCGCGTCTCGCAGACCGAGGCCAACGTGCTGCTCCTGGGCGAAAGTGGCACAGGTAAAGAGTTGTTCGCGCGCGCCGTGCACCACTTGAGCCAGCGCCGCGAGCGGACGCTTGTTGCCGTCAACTGCGCCGCGATTCCCGAAACATTAATCGAGAACGAACTGTTCGGCCACGAGCGCGGCGCGTTCACGGGCGCGGGCGAGCGTCGCCAGGGCAAGTTTGAGCTGGCCTCGGGTGGCACAGTTTTCCTGGACGAGATAGGCGAACTGCCGCTCGCGGTCCAGGGCAAGCTCCTGCGCGCCATCGAGGAGAAGACGATTGACCGCATAGGGGGACGCGCGCCCATCCCTGTGGACGTGCGCGTCGTCGCCGCGACGAATAAGGACTTGCGCCAGGCGGTCGAGCGCGGCGAGTTCCGCCGCGACCTCTTCTTCCGCCTCGCCGTCTTCCCCGTCGAGATTCCCCCTTTGCGCGAGCGCGGCGACGACGTGCTGCTCCTCGCACGCCACTTCGCCGCGCAACTCGGCAAGGAGACCCGAGGCCGCGAAGCCGCCCTGAGCGAGGCGAGCCTGCGTGCGCTCCGCGAACACAATTGGCCCGGCAACGTTCGCGAGCTTGAGAACGCGATTGAGCGCGCCTGCATCCTCGCGGACTCGACGACGCTTGAGCCGGAAGATTTGGGCCTGACGAAAATGAGTGCCGCCGCTCCCGAAGTCTTTGACGACCTGGACACGTCGGGCACGCTCGCCGAGGTCGCGGAGCGCGCCACGCGCTTCGTCGAGCGCCGCAAGATTGTCGAAGCCCTGCGCGCGCACGACGGGAACAAGACGCGCGCGGCCGAGACTTTGGGCGTTAGTTACAAAACGCTCCTGACCAAGATTAAGGATTATGAGCTGTAGAGTGTTGCCGAGACTAAGTGGCGGAAGAAACCAATAACGAAAAAGCAGGGGCGCACGGGGACGCGGGCCAAATCGCGGGCGAGACAGACGTTCCCGTCGGCACGGTCACGGGCGAGTTCCCCGCCGAGCAAGAGGCCGCGCAGCTTAAGCCGCAGGCGACGACGGGCAAGTTCGCCTTTCTCGTCGGGGCGGGCATTCTCCTGAGCCGCCTCGTCGGCGTCATACGCCAACGCGTCTTCGCGCACTACTTCGGCACGTCGGCCGCGGCCGACGCCTTCAACGCGGCCTTCCGCATCCCCAACTTCCTTCAAAACATCTTCGGCGAAGGAGCGCTTTCGGCCTCCTTCATCCCGGTCTACGCGGGACTCCTGGCGCGCGGCGACAAGAAAGAGGCCGACCGCGTCGCGAGCGCCATCCTGACGCTGCTCGCGCTCGTCACTTCCATCATCGTGCTGGTCGGAGTCCTGACCACGCCTTACCTGATTGACGCCATCGCGCCCGGCTTCAAGGGCGAGACGCGCGAATTGACCATCCGGCTGGTCGAAATTCTTTTCCCAGGCGCGGGGCTGCTCGTGCTCTCGGCCTGGTGCCTGGGAGTGCTCAACAGCCACCGCCGCTTCTTCCTCTCCTACACCGCGCCCGTCATCTGGAACGTCGCCATCATCGCCTCGCTCATCTGGTTCGGCCGTCGCGGCGCGGGGACGACCGATGTCGGCGGGTTTCAGTTCGAATTGGCACAGTGGGTCGCGTGGGGCTCCGTCATCGGCAGCGCCTTGCAGTTCGGGATTCAACTCCCGACGGTCTTGCGCCTCGCCAAACACCTGCGCCCCATGCTCGAAGTCAGCTCCAAGAATGTCCGCACGGTGATACGCAACTTCTTCCCCGTCTTCGTCAGCCGCGGCGTCGTGCAGATCAGCGCCTTCGTTGACGCGCTGCTGGCGAGCCTGCTGGGCACGGGCGCGGTCGCGGCCCTGACTTTCGCGCAGAGTCTCTACACGCTGCCCGTGAGCCTCTTCGGCATGTCCGTGTCGGCCGCCGAACTGCCGCAGATGGCGAGCGCGCTCGGGAGCGACGAAGAAGTCAAATCGCAACTGCGGCGGCGGCTGGACGCTGGACTGCGGCAGATAAGCTTCCTGATCGTCCCGTCGGCCGTAGGCTTTCTACTGCTCGGCGACGTGATGGCCGCGGCGCTCTACCAGACGGGCCGCTTCACGCGCGCCGATTCCGTTTACGTCTGGGGCATCCTCGCTGGCTCTGCCATAGGCTTGCTCCCGACCACGCTCGGCCGGCTCTACGCCTCTACCTACTACGCGCTACACGACACGCGAACGCCCTTGCGCTACGCCTTCGTACACGTCGTCGTGGCGGTCGTGCTGGGCTACCTGCTGGCGATTCCGCTCCCGGCGGCGCTGGGGATTGACTTGCACTGGGGGGCCATCGGGCTGACGACGGCCGCGGGCCTGGGCGGCTGGGCCGAATTTATTCTCCTGCGGCGCACGCTCAACCATCGTATCGGGCGGACGGGGCTGCCCGCTCCTTTCCTCCTCAAGCTGTGGACGGCGGCCCTGGTCGCAGCCAGCATCGGCTGGGGCATCAAGCTCGTCGTCGGCGTCAACCGCCCCGTCTGGACGGCGATTGCCGTCCTCGGCCCGTATGGAGTCTCTTATTTTGTTTTAACTTCAGTGTTAGGACTGCCCGAGGCTGGGACGGTCGTCGGTCGATTTAAGAGGCTTTTGGGCCGCGGGCGGCGGTGAGCGGCGGTCCCTGTTAATTAAATCTGAATAATCGCCGAGGGTCGCTGTTTTTCAGGAACACGCTAATCACGCTCCGGCTTTCGCTTTTCGGCGGGAAAACGGAATTCTTGGGCCGCGAAAAAAATTGTTCATCAATTTTTGGAGAACCTGTTTGATTAGTAGTTTACTTTGGCTACCGAACAGGAAAGGTCGGCTGACGGAGCGGCAGGCAATGGGCGGGGAGTGGTCCCGCCGAATCGAGAGCCAGCCGGGCCGTTTTTTTTGTGCGCCGGGAACAAAAATCTAGATTTGTTCCCGGCTTTATGTTATTTTCAGCCGCCTTCAAAATTTCTGGAAGTCATCTGGACCTGTTCCCGTTTTCTGGAACTATCCTTCTATTAGGTCTTTAGTTTTTTACCGCTGTCTGAAAACTTTTCGCAATTATTTCAGGCCCGCAAGCTCTCTGAATGCCGGCCACGAGAGTTGAATTCCGAAATTTCCTTGAACGCCGCGCAATCGAACCGTTGCCCTGGTTCTGTGAGGTGTTTTCACGACGCGACGCTAAGTGCCCGGGAAAGAGTTAGCAAGGACAAGAATGGAGGGTTATGAAAACACGTAGTCTGGGATTATTAAAGTTTTTCACTCTGAGCGTGGCGACACTCGCCCTATTCACCTTTAGCCAGGGGGTGGCGCGGGCTGACGAGGTATTTATCGCCGGGTTCACCAACGGTTGCTTCGGTGCGGCCTGCACGCCCGGCGCGAGTGCTACGTTCCTTGGAATTACCTACAGTAACTCGACGTTCTCCGGCACGACGGCGGGTGGCTTTCGTGGCCTCGGAGGTGATGCGAACCCTGGGTCGAACGTCAACAATCTGGGTTCTTTCAGCCTGAGCACGGCACCGAACACCTACACCGGCCAGAGTTTCACTCTTCAGGTGACATTCACTGCCCCGCAGAGCATCACCGGCTCAAACACGGCGACATTCACAGCCACTTTGACCGGCACCGTCGTCAATAACAATCAGGGCGGCGTCTTCCTGGATTTCAATAACACGCCGTTATTGTTTACCTTCAACGATACGAACTGTGAGCCTGACCCGACCGGAGGCGTGCCTGGACAGCAGACCACCTGCGGCCAGGGAAGTTTCTTCTTCGCCGTCAACGACCTGGCGATTGATCCGGGTCAGACGGAGTCGCTGACGGGACAGATCACGGGCGCTCAACAGACGGCCATCCCTGAACCGGCCACGCTCTTCCTGCTCGGAACGGGGCTCTCTGGAATTGCCGCGGCCGCGCGCAAGCGCCGCAAAGCAGCCAAAGACAAGACTGGCGAATAGCTCATAACCTGTTGCTCCTGACAGAAACCACCTGCGGGCTCTGGATTGCCCACGGGTGGTTTCTGTTTTTGAGTGAGCCGCAAATCCCCTTACGGCGGTGCGACGCGGCAGGTGAAGCCGAGCCTTTCCGGGCGGTCGCGGGCAATAAATTTCTAGCTTTGTTCCCGGTTTTGTGCTATTTTCAGCCGCCTTTAATTTTCCGGAAGCCTGCTCGACTAATCCCAGTTTTCTGGAATTAGCTTTTCATTACGTTTTTATCGTCAGTACTGAGGTATTCTCTTTTGCTGGTCGCCAACCCCTCGTTAGGCGCGGAGGCTGTTAATCATGAAAATCCGTATCCCCTCAGCGGTCAAACCCCTGGCACTGACCGTCATCACCCTGGCCCTTTTCACGCTCGGTCAAGGCGTGGCGCGGGCCGACGAAGTCTACGTCGCCGGCTTCACCAACGGCTGTTTCGGCGCTGGCTGCGCCTCGCCGAACACCAATGCGACTCAGACCGCGTCGCTCCTTGGTCTGACTTACACCAACTCCCAATTCTCCGGCGTCACGGCCAGCGGCTTCCTGGCCTACGGCGGTAACCCAACCCCGGCGGGAGTCCAGAGTGTGAACAATTTCGGCT
>DATFCB010000686.1:0-5399 GCA_035253525.1 Pyrinomonadaceae bacterium
TGGACGGCGTGGTTTGTCTCTACTCAAGCCTGCCGGGCGGCTCCGCGGCCCCCTTCAACGAGGGCGACACGGGGACGCACGAGGTCGGACACTGGGTCGGCCTCTATCACACCTTCCAGGGCGGCTGTGCCAAGAACGCGACCAACGGCGGCGACTTCGTCAGCGACACTCCGGCGGAACGCTCTCCGGCGAGCGGCTGCCCCGGCGGGCGCGACACTTGCACCGGCACCAAGTTCCCCGGCCTCGATCCGATCGAGAACTTCATGGACTACACGACGGACGCCTGCATGTATAAATTCACCTCCGGGCAGGCTGCCCGCGCGGACGCTCTGACCTTGCAGTATCGCGGTCTGTAAGCCGGTCTTTGCCTGAAGAACACGGCCATCATAAAAGGGGTGCTTTTCCGAAAAGCACCCCTTTTCTTTTTTTGAACAATAGATAGATTCTCGGCCACCTCGATTACTGGCGGTTAAAAAGTAGTCTGGTTTTCGCCTTCACCGGGACGCCAGTCAACAATCGGTGTCGAGCCGTCGTCGCAGACCCAGACGGTCGCGCGCATGCGCGGGCGCAACTGGTAGCGGCGGCGCTCAATCAGCGCCCAGTCGCCCTGCTTGAAAGGCTCCCCTTTTATCAGAAACCACTTCGAGGCGTCTGCTCTCTTCGGAAAACTCAGCGTGAAGTTCTCGGTCGTCTGCTCGTCCGTCCTGACGCGCAACCGAACGCGTCCCGGCCTGCGCTGATAAGAAAGAATTTTTCCCGTGAACGAGGTCAGGTGATTCGGGTCGCACGTGAGGCTGTCGGGCGGCCTCAACCGCTGCGCGCGCGCCGAAGAGGAGAAGACAAGAGCGGCGACGCAGAACATCACCACCGCCGAAAACTTCTTAAAGCTTCCCTTAGTCATAGAAAGTCACTCCTCAAAGACTATCGCCCGCGCCCGAAGAGGCGGCGGACCATCTGCGGGAGAAGCAGCGAGGTTTGCAAGACGTTGCCCGTGGCGAATCTTCTGGCGAACCCGCGGAAGAGACGCGCGGCGCGCGGCGTGTAGTTGAACCACCACAGATCGCGCAGCCGCGCTATACGGTTGACGTGGACGTGCTGCGGCGTGACCAGTTCGAGCAGCCCCGGACGCCCGTGGGTGCGACCCAGCCCGCTCTGCTTCATCCCGCCCCACGGAGTCTGCGCGATGCCGTGCGTGTAGAGCACTTCGTTGACCATCACGGTCCCGGCCTCCAACTGCTCCGCTATCCGCCGCCCGCGTCCTATGTTCTTAGTCCACACGCTCGCCGTCAGTCCGAACACGCTGTCGTTCGCCAGGCTGACCGCCTCCTCGTCCGTCTTGAAAGTCATCACGGGCAGGACCGGGCCGAACGTCTCCTCGCGCATGACCGTCATCGTGTGGTCAACGTCCGTGAGCACCGTCGGCTCGTAGAACAATCCGGGCCGCAAGCCCTCCGCGCGCCGGCCTCCCGTGAGAGAGCGCGCGCCGCGCGCGACCGCTTCGTTGACGTGCGCCTCGACAATCGCGAGCTGGTTCTCGTTCGACATCGCGCCGATGTCCGTGTCTTCAGTTGTGCCAATATTCTGCCTGAGCGCGCGCGTCTTCTCGACCACGCTCTCGACGAAGCGAGGGGCTATGCTCTCGTGTACGTAGCAGCGCTCGACCGAAGCGCACGCCTGGCCGGAATTGCTGAACGCGCCCCAGAGCGCGGCCGACGCGGCGGTCTCTATGTCCGCATCTTCCAAAACAATCATGGGGTCTTTGCCGCCCAGTTCCAGCACGACGGGCGTCAAGGTTTTGGCCGCACTCTGCGCGACGCGCCTTCCGGTCGCCACGCTCCCCGTGAACATGATCTTGTCTACGCCCGCCTCGACCAGCGCCGCGCCGGTCGCGCCCCCGCCGGTCACGACTTCGAGCAACCCGTCACCGAGCCCCGCGCGCCTGAACACGTCCGCGATCTTCATGCCTGTGAGCGGCGTCAATTCGCTCGGCTTGACGACGACACTGTTACCCGCCATCAGCGCCATCACGACTTCGTCGAGCGGAGTGGCCCAGGGGAAATTCCACGGCGAGATGATGCCGACCACGCCGAGCGGCCTGTAAACGATGCGCGACGTGCGCCCCATCAATCCGTACTGACCTATATCAATCTTCTCGGCGCGCAGCAGCCGTCGCGTGCGACGCGCGAAGAACTGCATCAGGTCGAGCGTCGGCGCGAGTTCCATCGAGACGGCTTCCGCCACGGGCTTCCCCGTCTCCTTTGAGATTAACAACGCGATCTCTTCCAACTCGTCGAGCACGATGCGGCGCGCGCGCATGACGACGGAGGCGCGCTCGGCGTAGCTCATTTTGGCCCAAGCCTTTTGCGCTTCGCGCGCGCGTTCGACCGCTTCACGCACCTCGGCGGCCGAAGCCACGGGCGCGCGGCCCACCTCCGCGCCCGTCGCCGGGTCAAACGAGACTATCTCTTCGGCACGCCCCGCCTTAATCTCTACAGTCTGTGCGCTCATGGGGGTTTATCTCCGTTCGCCGGATTATCACCCAAAGCGGGCGAGGATTGAAAGCGGAAATGATTTCTTAGCGCCTTTGCGCCTTTGCGTGAGTAAGTGGTTTGGGTTTTCTCACGCTAAGACGCAAAGGCGCTAAGGGGTTGAGTGGCGGCTCGTGTTTTGTCACCGTCTCCGCGTCTCGGTTACAATGACGGCAAGTCATCAGCCCGAAGAGGAGAGAGATTTTCGATGCAAAGACCCCAGCTCGCGGAATTCGTCAAGCGCATGACGCCCGATTCCGTCGCCATCATCGCGAGCGCGCGCGAGGCCACGCGCTCCAACGACACGCACTACCGCTACCGGCAGGACTCCGACTTCTATTACCTGACGGGCTTCGACGAGCCCGAAGCCGTCGCCGTCATCAAGGCGTCGAGCGAGGGGCCGAAGTACACGCTCTTCGTCCGCCCGCGCGACCCCGAGCGGGAAATCTGGGACGGGCGGCGCGCAGGCACCGAGGGCGCGCAAAAGGAGTACGGCGCGGACGAGGCGTTCCCCATAGAGCAGTTCAAGGAGAAGCTCGGCGACTACCTCAACGGCGCGGCCAATCTTTACTACCGCATCGGCAACGGCCGCCCCGACCTGGACGAAACGATTGTGAACCAGATCAGGCGGCTGCGCGCCCTGGGCCGCCGCGGCGTGAGCGCGCCCGAGGCAATCATAGATACCGGCACAATCACACACGAGATGCGCCTCTTCAAGAGCGAGGAGGAGGTCGAGTTGATGCAACGCGCCGCCGACATCGCGGCCGAGGGCCACGTCGCCGCGATGAAGGCGGCCCGACCCGGCATGAACGAGTACGAGGTCGAGGCCCTCATCGAGTACACCTTCCGCAAGAACGGCGCGTCCGGCCCAGCCTACACCTCCATCGTCGGCGGCGGCGCGAACGCCACCGTACTCCACTACATCACGAACGACGCCGTGCTTCAGGACGGCGACCTGCTGCTGATTGATGCGGGCGCGGAGTTCGGCGGCTACGCCTCCGACATCACGCGCACCTTCCCCGTCAACGGCCGCTTTAGCCCTGCGCAGCGCGACATCTACGACCTCGTGCTCAAGACGCAAATGGCCTGCGTCGAGCGCGTGCGCCCCGGTACGAGCGTGGACGAGTTGAAGACCTACTCAATCGAACTCTTGACAGAGGGCATGGTCCGTCTGGGGCTCTTAAAGGGAGACACGAAGAAACTGATAGAGGAAGAGAAATACAAACAGTTCTACATGCACGGCCTCGGCCACTTCCTCGGCCTGGACGTGCACGACGTGGGTCGCTACCACATCAAGGACGAGGCGCGCAGGCTTGAGCCCGGCATGGTGATGACGGTCGAGCCGGGCTTGTACGTCGCGACCGACACCAAAGACATCCCCGAAAAATATCTGGGCATCGGCGTCCGCATCGAAGACGACGTGCTCGTCACCGAAGACGCCCCGCGCGTTCTTTCAAATAAAGCGCCGAAGCAGCCGGAAGAGATAGAAGGGTTGATGGCGCGCAAAGGCTGAGGGCCGCAAAGGAGGGCGTCCGTGTTGAGTTCGTCCACCGGGACTTCAGCCGAACAGGTTCGCGCGGATTTCGACCGCATCGCGGTGGTCTCGGCGCGCGAGCACGAAGACCTCGGCCCGTACTCGAAGTTTCTTCTGGGCCACGTCCCCGGCAATTGCGGGCGCGCCCTCGAAATCGGCTGCGGCCTGGGGGCGTTTGCGCGCCTCGTCGCGGGGCGTGCCAACTCCGTGACGGCGGTTGACGTGTCCCGGGAGATGCTGCGCGTCGGCGTTGAGCGTTCGCGGGCTTACCCTAACCTCCAATTCATCCTCGGAGACTTTTTACGTCTGGACCTTCCGCCGGAAACTTACGACTGCATCGTCACGACGACGACGCTGCATCACCTGCCGCTAGCTGAAGCCCTGGGGAAAATAAGGTCGCTCCTGCGTCCCTCGGGCGTGCTGATACTGCACGACCTGCTTGACCCGGACGGCCTCTTCGACACGGCGCTCAATTTTATCAGGCTCCCCGTCAGTTATGCCGCGAGGTTCCGGCGCATAGGCAGGTTCCGCCAACGACGCGAGGTTCGGACGGCGTGGGACGAGCACGGCAGGCACGAAACTTATCTGAAGCCTGCGGACGTGCGCGCGCTGCGGGACGAGTATTTTCCGGGTGCGCTCGTGCGCCTTCACCTGCTCTGGCGGTACACGATTGTCTGGCGCAAAGACGGGGGCGCGGCTCAGGTGAGGACGCGCAGGTAGCTCCAGCCGCCGGTCAGCAGGTCTTCTTCGGAAAGGCCGTCGTCGGGGCTGCCGGGGACGACGAAGACGCCGTCGGCGAGAATTGATTCCGGGTTGACGAGCAGGAGACCGCGCGTGAGCTGGCTGATGGTCGTCTTCGTCCAGTATTGCGACTCGTCGTCAATCGCGGCGGGCGGGTAAGGCTCGCTGAGGAGCATCATGATCGTCACCGCGACGAAATCCTTGTCCCTCGACAGTCGCTCCGCGCCGTCAACTTCCTGGCCCAGTTCTTCATACTCGGTCGCGGTGCCGGCCGAAAGCTCTGCCGCCCACGATTCGAACTCCGCCTCGGCCTCCTTCGTGTCGGTCATGTAGTCCCAGAAGACCTGACTCCAATAGGGCTCCTGGTCGAGCAGCAGGGCCACGACGCGCTTGATGTAACGTCGCTTGGCCTCCACGCCCTCACGAGTGCCGTCGGGGTCTTCGATGACTTCGCTGAAGCGCGCGCGCAGGGTGTCCTGGCCGAAAGCGTGTATGAGGATTTGCAGCCCGAAAAAGTAGGCCCGCGGCTCGTCAATAATGAACGTCTCGGCGGCTCTCTTGAGCCACGACCTGCGCGTCGTCATCGTCTCTCTCTC
>DATFCB010000687.1:0-5098 GCA_035253525.1 Pyrinomonadaceae bacterium
CGTCGGGATGCCCTGCGGGGGAAGGCGGTTCGTCGCCTGGGCCAGTTCGCCCGGACGCTCGTAAACTTCCTGCGCGGGCGGCTGCGGCTGCGGGCGCTCCGGCGTTTCCAGCAGGCGCGTCGTGCCTTCCGTCACGCTCTCGCGGTTGAATCGCGCGGAGGGCTGGCCGCAGCTCCGGCAGAACCGGGCCTCGGCAGGGATTTCCGCGCCGCAACTTGTACAGGGCACAGTTGGCTGCATACGTGACAACAATAGAGGAGCTTTCCCTCGCGCGCAAGCGGCGGCTTTTACCGTTGCGGGCGCGAGTTAATTTATATTGCTTTCAAACGAATTCTGGAATATTTTAACGAGTGTGGCTGCTCTTGAGAGGGGCCGCCAGCAGGCTCTTGAACAAGCGTTGCAGATGACTCCCCAATCAGCAGCCCCGCGGCGATGAAAGAATAATCCCCGGCCCATCTCACACGCGCCCGCTCTCAAATTCTCAAGCCGCGCTCCTCCCGGTCCTGAAAGAGAAGTCGGTCCCACACGGTTACACACGAAAGGTTATGGACAAAGACCGCAGAAAAAATGATCGCGTGAAGGTGAGCCTACAGGTCAGGTGGGAAGGCGTGTTGACCGTTCTCAAGGGTGAGGTGGTAGACCTCAGCACGACCGGATGCTTCATCCTGACGAACGATCAGGTGACCATGGGCGAGTTAATCAGGCTGGAAATCCAACAGCCCAAGGAAGGCGTCCTGTACCTCTGGGCCGAGGTCGTCTATCAAATGTCTGAGATAGGCTTCGGCGTACGCTTCACCGGCGGCGACGAGACGGAGACGAAGCGCCTCGAATGGCTGGTCAAGGCCGAGCTGATGCGCGCCAAAAGGCACGACCGCGGCATACGCGTGCGCTAAAACAGACGAATCACACGCATCGCACGAAACGGCACGAAGTAAGACAGACTTTCTGACTTCGTGTCGTTTCGTCTATTTTCGTGGCCCATTTTTCTCAGGCTCTGCTATAGTCACGGGCGATCTTTCAGAGGCGCTTCGCTTTCACACGTCAAGCGGGAAACCCTTTCTTCCACGTCCGTGGTTCTAAAAAGACGCTTGCAGCCAGAGCCTGAAGTCTCCGAAGCCGCCGTTGCGGCGCAGCGCGGACGCCTGCTGCGCGTGCTGGGCGTGGGCTTCGGCCTGGCCGTCATCATCGGCAACACCATCGGTTCTGGAATCCTGCGGACGCCGGGCGAAGTGGCCGGTCGGCTGCCTAACGTCTGGCTGTTCCTCGGCGTCTGGGTGGCGGGCGGGCTTTACGCCTTGCTCGGCGCGATCTCACTGGCCGAGTTGGGGACTATGATCCCGCGCTCCGGCGGCCAGTACGTCTTCGCGCAACGCGCCCTTGGGCCTTACGCGGGCTTCGTCGTCGGGTGGAGCGACTGGCTCTCGACGTGCGGTTCGACCGCCGCTGTCTCAATCCTGATAGGCGATTACGCGGGCGCGCTCTTCCCGGCGCTCGCCGGCCGGTCCGTCGCCATCGCTTTAGCCATCACCGCGTCGGTCGCCCTCTTGCAGTGGCGCGGGATTCGTTGGGGCAGCGGCTTTCAGAACCTGACGAGCCTCTTCAAAGCACTCGGGTTCGTCGTGCTCGTCGCAGCCTGTTTCCTTCTCGGAGGCGGCGCGCGGGAAGCGACTGAAACTGCGGCCGCGCCGACCGGCCTGCCGCTTCTCTTCGCGGTGGTGCTCGCGCTTCAGGCAGTGATCTACACGTACGACGGCTGGTCCGGCGTGATCTACTTCTCGGAGGAGGTGCGCGACCCAGGCCGCAGCATCCCGCGCGCACTCTTCGCCGGGGTGCTCTCGATCATAGCCATCTACCTGCTCGTCAACCTTGCGCTCATCTACGTCCTGCCGCTCGCGCGCATCGCCGGAAACGATCTGGCCCTGGGCACTGCCGCCGAGACAGTCTTCGGCGCTTACGGCGACACGATTTTCAGGTCGCTAATGATCGTCTCGATGCTGAGCGGCATTAACGCCTTTCACCTGATGGCGACGCGCGTGCTGTTCGCCATGAGCCGCGACGGATTGGCTGCGGACGCGGCCGTGAAAGTCAACCGCGGCGGGACGCCGAGCCTGGCGCTCCTTGCGAGCGCGACAATCGCGGTCCTCTTCATCGTCGGCGGGGAAAAATTCCTGCCGGTGATGAATGCGCTCGCCTTCTTCTTCGTCGCCAACTACACGATGTCCTTCATCTCCGTCTTCGTGCTGCGACGACGCGAGCCGGAGTTGGAGCGCCCCTACCGCGCGTGGGGCTACCCCTGGACGACGGGGCTTGCGCTTCTAGGCTCCGTCGCCTTCCTCGCGGGCGCAATCGCCAGCGACCTAGCGGGCGGCACGCGCAGCAGCCTCTACGCGCTACTAATGTTGGCGGCAAGCTACCCGGCCTATCTCGTGTTACGCCGGCTCTCAAGGTAAGTTATCCGATTCCGTCCCGTCAGGGACGACCGACAATAGCCCAGCAATTTATTGCTGGGAACGAGGCGGAAATAATTATGAAGTCCCGTAGGGACGGCTGAAGAGTTCAGTCGTCCCTACGGGACTCAACTTTTTATCGTCTTATTCCCCAGCAATAAATTGCTGGGCTATTTTCACTTCGTCCCTGACGGGACTTTCCAAACAGCTTCCAGGAGTCGCGTTACTTTCTGTCCCTGACGGCCTCAATGATGCTGAAGGGCGATTTGGTCGGGATGATGCGCGTCAGGCGCAGGCCGCCCGCGCTCAGCAGCTCGCGATATTCTTTGGCCGTGCGCTCGACGCCGCCCGGCGAGGCGAGCATTTCGAGGTCCATCAGCTTGCTGAAGTGCGGCTCGTTGCCTTCGGGGACGACCACTTCAATAATCAAGACCTTGCCGTCGCGCTTCATGGCCTCGTTGATGTTCCGCAGGATCATGACGGCGCGCTCGTCGTCCCAGTCGTGTATGATGTGCTTCAGCACGTAAACGTCGGCGGCCGCCGGCACCCGCGCGAAGAAGTCGCCCGAAACTTTCTCGACCCTCTCAGACACGCCCTCGCGTTCAAGAAGCTCGCCCGCGCCATCTATGACCGATTGCATGTCGAAGAGAACGCCCTTCGTGTTCGGGTTCGCCTTCAAGACCTGCGAGAGCAGGTAGCCGTGGCCGCCCGCTATATCCGCGATTGTGCCAATTCCAGAGAAGTCGTAAGCCTCCACGATTGCGGGGGCCGTGGCGACGGACATGTCCGTCATGGCGCGGTTGAAAATCTCCGCCTGCGCCGGGTTCGCGCCGAAGTAGTCGAAGACCTCCCCGCCGTGTATGTGGCCCCAGGCCGGTTTGCCCGTGCGCACGCTGTAAAGCATCTCGCCCCAGACTCTCCAGTGCCACTCCTCGCCCATGAAGATCATGCCGTTGCGCACAGAGTTGGGCGCGTCCGAGCGCAGGGGCTCTGCGAGCGGCGTCAGGGCGAAGACTTTCGGGTCCGTCTCCTCGAAGATGCCGACGCTCGCCAGGCTGCGTAGCACGCGGTACAGCGCACGCGCATTCGTCTGGGTCGCGACGGCCAGTTCCGCGATTGTGCGCGGTTTCTCCGCGAGCAAATCCGCCACCCCGAGCTTGGCCGCGACGCAGACGGCCTGCGACATCAACGCGCCGAAGGCCAACTGTGTCAAAAAGGCTTCGGGCGGAACAGACTGTTCAGCTTCGCTCGCTTTTGCAGCGGCGGTCTTCGGTGTGCTCATTGTTTCGGTGTCTCCTGCTGAAATGTTAAGAGGTGTTCTCAAGAGGTTTAATTCCCGCTGAAGTCAGCCGCGCATCGCCAACGCCCCCGTGCGCGGCTGACTTCTTTCGCCCCCACCTACTAACGCGCAAGCCGTGGCCGAAATGGATCAGCCGCGGGGAAAGTTTTCTATTATTGTTTTCAGTTGAGAACGACTATTTCACGCTGGAGATGCAAAGGCGCTAAGAAAAGCTCATGTTTTCTTAGCGCCTTTGCGTCTCCAGCGTGAAACTTCCGTGCTCGCCTTACAACTCACGCTCGGGAAAATTTCGATTTACCTGGTCAGGCTCGTATTGCACTCGGCCGGCGTCTGCACGGGCGTCTGCGCGCGCGCGCTCAGGGCCGCGACGACGAGGAGGACGGCGGCGACGGCCAGTGCCATCAGGCTGCGGCGCGTCCGTGCGACTAACGTGTTCGGGTGTGTCATGACCTTTCTCCTCATCCGGCCTGCGGAATTCGTCAAAGTGAAACTGCTTTTGAGCGTGCATCTCGGCCGCGCTCGCTGCCATCAAACCCGCTCTTATTTGCTAACGCGTCGCGCGTAGGCCGTAGGGATCAGGTCGTCGGGGTTTATTTTCGGGCGTGCCGAGCGCCGATTCGGGTTTTCCGGCGCAACAGTTTTGTTTATACTTGTCCCAGCCTACACTGTTCTTCCGAGGGGTCAGAAAATTGCAAATTGACCAGGGAATGGAGAGCATCACCCAGCTTCTGATAGAGGTGACGAACCGCAACAGCGCGGCCGTTGACGCGCTGCTGCCGCTCATCTACGATGAATTGCGAAGCCTGGCGGCGAACTACCTGCGCCGCGAGCGTCCCGACCACACGCTCCAGCCGACGGCACTCGTGCACGAGGCGTACCTGCGGATGGTTGACCAGACGCAGGTCAACTGGCAGAACCGCGCACACTTTTTCGGCGTGGCGGCGCAGATGATGCGCCGCATCCTCGTTGACCATGCGCGGGCGCACACGGCCGAGAAGCGCGGCTCGGATTTTCAGAAGCTCTCCCTGGACGAAAACATTGACAAGACGGTCGAGCGCAGCGCCGAGCTGATTGCGCTGGACGACGCGCTCAAAGAGCTGGCCGAGATGGACGAGCAGAAGAGCCGCATCGTCGAGCTGCGCTTCTTCGGCGGCCTCTCCATCGAGGAGACCGCCGAAGTCATGGGCGTCAGCGCGCCCACCGTCAAACGCCAGTGGCGCATGGCTAAAGCCTGGCTCTACGGACAAGTGCAAAGGCAGGGATGAGGGATGAGGGATGAGGGATGAAGGAAAGCCTGGACAGCCTTTCTTTGATTTCATCCCTCATCCCTCATCCCTCATCCCTTGATTTA
>DATFCB010000688.1:0-2869 GCA_035253525.1 Pyrinomonadaceae bacterium
AAGGCGCGAAGAAAACAGTTAGGCTTTTCTTCGCGCCTTCGCGCCTCCAGCGTGAAATTCCGTGCGGGCCACACTCAATATTTACGTTTGCCTTTTATCTTTTCACTTTTGCCTTTTTGACGAAGGGTTCGGCGCGGCGGGCGGCGGCGTCTGTGATGACGGAGAGGCCGGAGATGCGCTCGCGCGCGAGGGCGCGCATCAACTCTCTCGCCTGCGCGTAGGTCAGCCCCATCGCCTCGCAGCCGCGCTCGCTCAGAACGGCCCAACGCTCTTCAGTCAACTCGCTCATCTTCACTTATCCGGCAGCTTCGCTTCATTCGTGTACTTCCATTGCGCGTCCGCGCCCTCGGACGGGCAGGCGGCCTTGTAGTTGTCCACGCGCAGCTCGGGCATCTGGCCTGCGGGCGCGGGAGCCTGGAAGACGACCGCCGCGGCGAGGCCCGGATTGTTTTCCAGTTCCGCCTCGCAGGCGTTGAAGTAGGTCGTGCCGAAGTCTTTGATGACGCGCAACTGCCCCTGCTGGATGTGCACGAGCTTGGCCCACTCCATCGCCTGCCCCATCTGCATGTAATAGTAGCCGAGCAACAACTCGTTCACACCGTCGCGGTTCAAATCCAGGGGGCGCACGATGAGCGAGAGATTTGGCACAGGATAGTCCGCGACGTAATTCTCGCCCGAGAAGATGGCGAGGTATTTGGGGCCGTCGTTGTCAGCGGGGCTGCCCGAATGCGTGTCTATGATGTAGGCCGTCTCTTTCGCGCCCACGGCCGTGAAGGAGCCTTCGGCGACGGCCGAGACGGTCGCGTTGCTCATCTCGCCCAGGAGCTTGTCCCAGAGACTGCCGGGCTGCGTTGCGGCACCGCCGCCTTCCGTCTGCGGGGACGCTTCGGGGCTCGCCGTGGGTGCGGGCTGCGGCGCTTTCTCCTGGTGCGCGCGCGCGACTGCCGTGATGATCTTCTCCTCCTGGGCCTTGTCCAGGCTCGGGCGCGGCAGCGGGTCGTGCTTTCGCCAGTCGTAGAGCACGTCTTTCGCCGCCGCGAGCGCGAGCGACATGGGCTGCTGCTTGCTTCGCAAGAGGTCGGCCAGGTTGGCGGCTGAAGCGGCCACGGCGCGGCCCGCGCCCGACGCTTCGACGACGACGCCTATGACTTCGCCCTGCGCGTTGAGGAGCGGCGCGCCCGTCACGCTCTGCGTGGCTTGGACGTTGACTTCTATACGGTCCTCGTCGCCGTAGCCGGAGATTGTGCCGGGCGCGTAAGCGGCTTCGGCTTTTGTGCCAGAACCGACGACGGCCACCTTGTCGTTGAGCGTCGTGTCCTTTCGGTTCCCGAGCGCAAGTCCCGGCGCTTTGGCCCGCGCCACACGGAGCGTCACCAGCCCGTGCTCGCGGTCAACGCCCGTGACGCTTGTTACTTCGAGAGCATTACTCTGGCCGACGAACGTGACGCTTCCACGCGTGGCCCCTTCGATGACCGGGAGCGCGGTCACCAGTTCGTCAGACTTGAAGAAGAAGCCGCTGGCCTGACGCGTGACGCGGCCGCTCGCGTCCTGCATCGTCAGGCTGACGACCGAAGGGAGCGCGTCGCGGAAGGGCACGGGCACTGCGTCGTAAGCGGTCGGGGCTGTCGCGGGCGTGACGGCCCGGTTACCCGACGCGCGCCAGAGCAGAAGGACGGCCACCGCCATCGCCAGGGCCAGCGCGACGCCGCTTCCTATCAGCCACCATTTTTTGGCGCTGCGCTTTCCTTCGGGCGTTGCGCGGTTTTTCACGGCCACGGCAGCGCCGCCGCCGTTGTTCGGCCGCGCGGGCGGCGAGACGGCCGCCGGAGTCAACACCATCGTCGGGTCGCCGCCGATGCCGATGGCCGGGAGGCGTCCCGAGCGTGGCGTGGACGGCGCGTTGACGCGCGTCATCTCATCATCCTCGATGGGCACGACGCGCGCGAAGACCGCAGGCGATTTCTCACTGATCGCGACGCGCATCTCGGCGGCGTTCGCCGGTCGGCGCGAAGGCTTCAAAGAGAGCGCGCTCATCAGCACGTTCGAGAATTCTTCCGGCACTTCCGCATTGATTGTGTGCGGGGGCGGGAGCGGGTCTTCCTTGTCGTCCAGGATGTCCGCCGCGCGCTTGAGCGCGTCTTCGGGGGCGCGGTTCGTCAAGAGATGGTAGAGCGTGGCGGCCAGGGAATAGAGGTCGGAGCGCGGGCTCGTGCGCTCGCCCTGAATCTGTTCGAGCGCGGCGTAGTTGAGCGTATAGCCTATGACGCTGAGGCCCGAAGTGGTGCGCGTCATCTGCCCGGCCACGCCTTTCGCCAGACCGAAGTCTAAGAGGACGACCTTGCCCTGCGCTGTGAGCTTCAGATTTGACGGCTTGATGTCGCGGTGAATGATGGGGGGCTCGAACGTGTGGAGGTAGTCGAGCGCGTCCAGCAGATCGTCGGCCCAGCGCCGGACTTCTGAGGGCGAGAAGGGGCGCGAGCGCCGTGAGAGCAGTTCGCCGAGGTCGCTGCCGGGGATGAACTCCATGACGAGGAACTGCCCGTCGTCCTCCGAGAAGTGGTCAATCACTTTCGGCAGGACGGGGTGGCGCAGGTTAGCCAGGAGCCTCGCTTCGCGCTCGAAGGCGCGCTTCAATTCGTCCGTCTCGGCCAGCGTCTCCTTGAGCGCGACGGTGCGGTGCAGGCGCTCGTCCACGGCCTCGTAGACCGCGCCCATCCCGCCTTTGCCTAACTGGCGGACGATGCGGTAACGGCCTTGCAGGACTGTGTCGGCAGCGGGCATCGCGCTTTCTCTCCCGTCGAAGCTCACGCATGAGTTTATCTTTTACCGGGGAGATTTGCTAGACGAACTCACGCGGAGCGAATTGCTA
>DATFCB010000689.1:0-12843 GCA_035253525.1 Pyrinomonadaceae bacterium
GACTTCCGTAGACGCTGCGACTCGCAAGAGACGCGCGGTCGCGCGAGCAAAGCCATTGCGCATCGCCGTGATGAAAGATTCTTACGAGAAGGCGCAAGGTGCTGTGAGAGAGAATTTCCTGCGCTCGCTCGACGTGCTGAAAAAGTTTGCGACTGTCGAGATGGACGTGAAGCTGCCGGACTTTCCTTACGGCCCTGCGGTCGGGACGATTGTGGACGCGGAGGGTGCGAGCGCGTTTCGCGATTTGATAGAGTCTGGGCGCGTCGCGGAGTTGGCGTCGCCGACCGGGCGCGCGGGCGGCTATTCGGCGTCGCTCGTGACGGCCGTGGATTACCTGCACGCGATGCGCATGCGCGCGCCGATGCGCCGCGCCTGGGACGAGATGTTTGCGAAACACGGGCTGCTCGTCGCGCCGTCGCGCGCCACCGTCTCTTACCCGCTCGACAAGACTTTCGACAAAGCCTACCCGGACGTGAGCACTTCGTCGCCCATCGCCGCGAGCAATCTGGTGGGCGTCCCGGCCATCTCCGTCCCCAACGGCTTCGGCCCGGAAAACCTGCCGACCGGGATTCAACTCATCGGCCCGGCCTGGAGCGAAAACACCCTGCTCGACCTCGCCATCAAATATCAGCAAGCAACCGACTGGCACAAACGCCGCCCCAGCCTCTAAAGAAATAATTCAATCAGAGCAAGAAGCACCTCCTTTGCGTCTTTGCGTCTTGGCGTGAGTGGTTTTGGTTTTCTCTCGCCAAGGCGCAAAGCCGCGAAGGGTTGAATTGCTCCATCTGCCGGATTTTTCCTGCGCCGGCACTCGGCTTTTCCCGTCCACTCGCTCGACTTTCCTTCCGGCACTAGCTTTGCTTTAGGGCGCGTGGGCCGAAAGAAGTTCGCACACCGGCCTGTATAAAAATTCGAGGAGAGATGATGATTAAAAAGGCACTGACATTCGTTCTTATTCTGCTCGTGGCTTCCACGCCCGCGCTGGCACAATCGGGCGCGGGCTCATGGGACGCGGTGAAAGCCGTTTACACCGACACGAAGCTTGAAGTGAAGCTGACGGACGGGGAGACGCTGAAAGGAAAGATGATCGACGCGACCGACGCCACGCTCGCGCTCTTACAGGACGGGCGAAGAATCGAAGTCCCGCGCGACCGCGTCCAGCGTGTTTACGCCGAGGGCAAGCGCTCGGTTAAAAGAACCACACTCATAGGCGCGGCCATCGGCGGCGGCGGCGGCCTCGGCCTCGGCATCGCTGCCTTCAGCCAGGGCGACATGTTGAGGTCCGTAATCTACGGCCCCGCCGTCGCAGGGGCCGGAATCGGCGCGGGCATCGGCGCGCTCCTCGGCCTGCGCCGCAGCAAACCGACACTGATTTATGAAAAGCAGTGATGAGTGATAAGTGATAAGTGATAAGTAAAAACCTCTTTCTTTTACTCATCACTTATCACTCATCACTTATCACTGCTTTATCCCTTCCGGCGTCTTGTTGCGCAGGGGGTTGTGGAACGAGAGGGCGAGTTCGACGGGGACGACGCGTTTGAATTTGAAGAGGAATTTTTTGAAGCGGCCGAAGACGTAGACGCGGCCGGTGACGGGCCAGATGTCTTGCGGCTTGCTCCACTCGCCGAGCGCGCCGAAGAGCACTCGCGGCGTGCTGATGTGTAAAGCGATAGGGTCCGGCAGGGTGACGGGGCGGTCGTTCGGCAACTCGAACGAGTGGTGATATTCGCTGACCGTGACCGGCGTCCCGTTGACCGTCATGTCCTCGAAAGTCAGAAAGTCAACGCGTCCGCCCTGCTTGACTGCGGCCACCGTGACGGGCACTTCGAGGTGTATGCCGAAGGGCGAGATGCTCGTCACTTTCGGTTGGCCGAGTTTGATGAGCGACACCTGCGCTTCGTCCGCGTCGAGCCGGGCCTCCTCTTTCGCGCTTTGTTTCTTCAGCTCGACCTCGGCCAACTCGACCTTGTAACCGCGAATCTCCTTCGGGTAAGTGCGCCCGTGAGACGAACTGGCCGCCGGCCGCTGCGCGAAGGCCAGCGACGATAGAAGCAGCGCCGCGCACATGGCGAGCGCGCCCGCCCGTCGGCTTCTTCCCTTTCCTCTCGTCCTTCCTCTTATCATTTTGCTTATCCCCTCAAAACCCGTGAATTGACGGCGCGCTCAGAATAGTTTGCCTTACTTTGCGTCTTTGCGAGAGAAAACCGTCTCACGCAAAGACGCAAAGAAGAAGTGTGCTGTTCTTCTCAACTGCCCGTCGCGAGGAGGCGGGGCAGGTCGAGCACGAGGGCGACGGTACCGTCGGGCAGTTCGGTCGCGCCGCTGATGCCGCGCCAGCGCGCCGCGTGTCGTCCCAGGCCGCGCACCAGCGCCTCCGTGCGCTCGCCGAAACCGTCAACGGCCAGCGCGGTTGGCTTCGCGTCCGCCTCCGTCTCAAGGCCGGCGCGCGCGATGATGACGGGCAGGCTCTCTCCATTAGCCTCTTCGCGCGGGGGCTGTGCCAAAAGTTGGCGCGCGCGCAGAAGCGGCATCATGGCCCCGCGCCAGTGCACCCACTCTATGCCGCCGCTACGGCTGATGTCGCCGGTCGTAACGAAGCCCGTCTCCGTGATGTGCCGCTCGTCAACGCAGTAGCGCTGGCCGGCCGAGGTGACGACGAGCGCCTGTGTGAGCGCGAGCGTCGTCGGCAAGCTCATCACGAAAGTCATGCCCGCGCCCTCTTCACTTGCGACGCGCAGCTCGCCGCCGACCAATTCTATGGCGCGCTCGACCACGTCGAGGCCGACGCCGCGCCCCGACACGCTCGAAACGGACGAGGCGGTCGAAAACCCCGGCCTGAAGATAAGACGCACGGCCTGCTCTTTTGTTAGCAGCGTGCCCGCCTCCATGATTCCGCGCTCGACGGCCGCGCGCGCCACGCGCAAAGGGTCCAGGCCGCGCCCGTCGTCCGAGACCTTCAAGACGACGCGGCTACCCTCAGCCGCCGCCTCCAATCTTACGGTCGCGCTCTCGCTCTTGCCCGCAGCCCGGCGCTCGGGCGGCGTCTCTACGCCGTGGCTGACCGCGTTGCGCAGGATGTGCAAGAGCGGGTCGGCCATAGCGTCCGCGAGCGACTTGTCCAAGCGCACGTCGCCGCCGCGGACCTCGAAAGCTATCTGCTTGCCCATGAGCCGCGCCGCGATGCGCCCGGCGCGCGCGGCCCGCTCCAACATCTGCGCCACGGGGACCATACGCAGTCCGATTAACTTCTCTTCAAGCTCGACCAGCCGGCGGCGCACGTCTCCCACGCGCTCGGCCAACTCCGCGCGGCCCATTTCCTGCTGTGCCAACGCGCCCGCGAGCCCCAGCACGCCGGTCGTGTGCGCCAGGACTTCGTGCGCCGCCGAGATGATTTCGTCCAGCTCGCGCAACTCCACGCGGACGCGCGTGGAGAAGGGAGCGACGGGTTTCGGAGGCGTCGCCTCGGCGGCCACTTCTTCGCCCTCGTCGCCGACTTCAACAGGTTCGTCGGCCTTAGGCGTGATGAGTTCCGTGAGCATGACCTGTCCGAACGCGCTGACGCGCGAGGCCAGTTCCTGGCGGCTGGTGTCGGCGGCGTAGACTATGCGGAAGCTGATCTGGTCGGGCGAAGCGCCTTCGAGGCCGGGCAGCGTGGAGATGATCTCGCCGTCTTCGGCCAGCGCGTCGCTCAGGTTGCGGAAGCGCTCATCGAAAGTTGACAGCTCGAAATGGACCGTAACGGCGAAGGCGCGCGCGCCCTCCTCGATTGACTCTTGCAGGCGGTGGGCCTCGTGCTCGTTGAGCGAGCGCGCGATGTCTTCGGGCAGGGCGGCGAGCGCGCGCCGCACGGCGGGCTTGCGCCGGTCGCCGTCTTCCGTCTTCGCCAGAGAGTGCAACCGGGCCAAGAGGGCCTGGTCATGCGCCTCGACCTCGCCGCGCGCGGCCCGCTCAAGGCTCTGCGAGAGCGCGGCGGCCGCGTCGTCCAGGGCGTCCAGCACGGGGTCATCGACGGGCACGCGGCCCAGGCGCACGCCGTCGAGCAGACTCTCGAACTCGTGCGCGATTCTCGTCATGGAATTTAATTCGACTGTGGCGGAGGAGCCCTTGATGGTGTGAACGTGGCGGAAGATGCGCCCTACAAGCTCGCGGCGCGCGCGGCCCTCCGAGCGGCGGACTCGCAGCGCCTGAAGATCGCCGAACAGGACTTCGAGCAAATCTTCGGTCTCGGCCAGAAATTCGCTCAGAATCTGATCGCTCATGGGTTGTAACAAGCGATAAGTGATGAGTGATAAGTGACAAGTAAAGACAAGAGCTTTCACTTATCACTTAGTCACTCATCACTTATCACTTCGTCTTTGTCTTCCTGCTCGGCGTCCTCGGTCGTGGTGTGTTCCTGCGGGTGCTGTTCGTCCAGGTCGCGCTTGATGGCGTCGAGGATGCCGTTGATGAACTGCGTCGCCTCGTAGGTCGAGAAACGGCGGGCGATTTCGAGCGCCTCGTTAATGGCGACGGTGCGCGGCGTCGGCTCAAACAGGAACTCGTAGACGGCCAGCCGGAGGATGTTGCGGTCCACCACCGCCATGCGCGAGATGCGCCAGTGCTCCGCGCGCGAGCGTATGCGCTCGTCCAACTCCTGCAAGCGCGCGAGCGTGCCCGTCACCAGCCGCGTCGCGAATTCGCGCGCCGGCGGCTCCACATCCGCGTCGCCCAGCTCAGCCCAGTAGGTGCGCACCAACTCGTCAGCACGCGTCTCGGAAACATCTGCCGCAAAGAGCATTTGCAAGGCGCATTCACGCGCCTTACGCCTTGAACCCATAAACACCGTGATAAGTGATAAGTGATAAGTGATGAGATAAGCTTTTACTTATCACTCATCACTTATCACTTATCACCGACTTATAAAGATTCACCAATTCGACGGCCGACATGGCGGCCTCGAACCCCTTGTTGCCCGCTTTCACTCCGGCGCGATCAATGGCCTGCTCCAGCGTGTCCGCCGTGACGATGCCGTAAACCACGGGGACGTTTGTCTCCATCGCCGCCTGCGCGATGCCCTTCGTCACTTCCGAGGCGATGTACTCGAAGTGCGGCGTCTGCCCGCGTATGACCGTGCCGACGCAGATGACCGCGTCCCACTTGTTTGAAGCGGCCAGCCTTCTTGCCAGGAGCGGAATCTCGAAAGAGCCTGGGACGCGAAACAGCTCGACGCTTTTTTCGTCCGCGCCGAGGCGTTCGAGCGCGTCGAGCGCGCCCTCGACCAGCCGCGAGGTCAGGAAATCATTCCAGCGGCTGGCGACAACGGCGAAGCGAAAGCCCTCGGCGTTGAGTCGTCCCTGATGAGTCTTCGGCTGCAAGACTTTTTACTCGAACCGCTCCCGTCGAATGAAAGAATGAAAGCAACGGCAGTATAAAGAAGGCGTTGACGTTGTGACAAGTGAAGCGCGACGCGCGAAGATAATCGGCCGCTGTTTCAGAGTCCACGCCGTGCGGAAAGCGGGTCAATATCAGCGGCTCGCCCCCAGATTGATTTTCAAGACGACATGCTCCTTCAATTTTTCAGGCGGGGCCAGTTGCCCCTTCTCGTCAATCGCGCCCCACTGGCTGTTCGCGACCAAGTAGAATTTGTCCTTGACCAGCACGCCCAGGGTCGGCTCGTCAAACACAGGGTTGTTCGCCTCGATGGTCTCAAGGCGCTCGACGCGGCTTAAGTCTCTGCTCGGGAAGAGGCGGACGAGACGCTGTGGATTGACCCCGTTCTGCACGCCAATCAGGCTGCCCTTGTACGAATAGATGCCGTCTATGCCGAGCAGCGTGATGTCCGGCGCGGGCGTCAGGTTCGTGAGCCTCTTTGTCCGAAGGTTGACGACGAAAAGGCCCTTCGAGTAGTCGGCCACGAAGAGCTGTTTTTCATCTCGCGTGAAGGCCAGACCCTGCGGGCTGGCAAAGGGCTCGCCCTCCACAAGCGGCACGAGTTCGTCCTTGAGGCGCGTGACGACGTAAACGGCAGGCGTGATGCTGTCGGTCGCGAACACGTCGCCGCGGGAATTGATGACCAGGTCGCCGAGCAGGTGCGGCTGAGGCTTGTTGGGCAGCAGATATTTCTTGAGGAGTTTGCCGGTCCGCAGGTCAAACTTGAAAAGCCCGGAGACGCCTTTCTCTTCTTCCTTATAATTCGACATCTGACGGTGTGCGGCCGTTGACACCCAGAGCAGTCGCCGCGCGGCGTCCACCCTGATCCCAAGCACGCTCCACAGCCCGTCACGTTCGGCGGCGAACTCTCTGGCCTCGCCGTCGGGACCAACGCTCACGATTTTTCGCTTGTAGACGCTGCCCAGGTAGAACGTATTGGTGACGGGGTCGTAAGCAATGCCTTCAGGGATGAATCCCTTCTCGCCGAGCGTGAAGGCCGTTGCGCCGTCGCCCACGCGGGCCGCGTTACGCTCGATTCTTTTCAGAATCGTCTTGAATTCGTCGGAAGCCTTGATTGAAACGAAGTCGTCGTCCGTCGCGGCCGGAAAAATCAGCCCCATGTCCGCCAGACGCCCGAGCCACTTTAAAGCCTCGCCCCCCTGGCCGTTCAGCGAGTGGGCCGCGGCCAGATTGAACATCAGCCGCGGGTGGTTGGGCCGCAACGCTGCCGCCGCCTTCATGTTCTCAAGGAAAGACGCGTAATCTTTTGCCTGGTAAGCCTTCCTGGCCTGTGCCTCGTAATACCTGCCGTCTTTCGGTTGATTTTCCTGTGCCAAAACGGCGGTTAAGCAAAGACAAAGGATGACCGCGGCCGTCATCACTCGCCCGCTTAGACAATGAGATAAGCGCGAGCCTGCGTGCATTGAAGCTCCTCAAGTGGTGGATTCGTATCGTCAAATACTTTAGGTGAAACGTCCGGCGGGTGTGGAATTGTTCCGGGGTTCTGTATTGGGCGGAGGAATGTGCGGCGTGAATCGCGGGTCACGAGAGCAGGCGGTAGGGTGGATGGGCCGCCTGTTCGCGTTTCAGGGCCGGGGTTCTTCCAGGCGGTAGACGCGCCTGTCGAGGTCCCTGTATTCGCCGCGCACCTCCACAAACATCTCGCTCAGGGTTCCGAAGTCCCTCTTGAGATTGCGTAGCCCCGTTCGCGTATCGTCCCGCAACGCTTCGAGCCTTTCTTCGATGCGTTGCTGTCCTTCCTGAAGCTGTGCGATGTCGGCCTGCACTTTCTCCCAGATCGGGCGCGTGTCGTGCAGGCGTGTCTCGACGGTCTGCTTCAGGTCTGCCAGTTCCGTGCGGACGGCCTGAACCAACCGGATAAGCTCTTCCAGGCTGCCCGGCTGGTCAGGCAACCGCCTTGTTATATCTTCGTTCATGGTTTTCACCTCCTTGAGCCGGAGTTTATACCCAGGCGTGGCCGCCGGGCAATCACTTGCCTTTGAACACGGGCGCGCGTTTTTCGAGGAACGCGCGCGTACCCTCGCGCACGTCTTCCGTCGCGAAGAGGCGGCTGAAGAGTTCCCTCTCCAATCCCAAGCCTTCTTCGAGCGGGAGCGCGAGGCCGCGCGTGACGGCTTCGAGGCAGGCACGCACCGCGAGCGGCGCGAGGCCCGCGATTTTTTGGCCCAGGGCTTCGGCTTCGGCCAAAAGCTCGGCGGGCTCGACCACGCGGTTGACTAATCGGACGCGCAGCGCTTCCTCAGCCGAAATCTCCGCGCCGGTCAACATCATTTCGAGCGCGTGGCCGCCGCCCGTCGCGCGCGCCAGCCGCTGCGTCCCGCCGTAGCCCGGAATGACGCCCAGCTTTAATTCGGGCAGGCTGAAGCGCGCTCTGGTCGAAGCGAGCCGCAGGTGGCAGGCGAGCGCCAACTCACAACCGCCGCCAGCGGCCACGCCGTTGACGGCCGCGATAACCGGCACAGCGCAGCGCTCGATCAATTCACAAACCCGCTGCCCGCGCTCCGCCGCCTGCCGTGCCTCTTCGGCGCTCATCTCGGCCAGCTCGCTAATGTCCGTGCCCGCGCTGAACGCGCGCTCGCCCGCGCCCGTCAGGATGACGACGCGCACTCTCTCGTCACGCCCGACACGCTCGAACGTCTCGCCCAACTCGGACAGCATCTCGCGCGTCAACGCGTTCAACTTCTCAGGCCGGTCAAGCCTGACGACGGCGATGTGGTCGCGTTGCTCGAAAGAAAGCATAAGAACAGTGATGAGTGATAAGTGATAAGTGATAAGTTAACAACCCTCTTTCTTTTTCTTATCACTTATCACTTATCACTTATCACTTATCACTTTTTTCAGATATCACTTATTACTTTTTTCAGACCAGATTCATCGGCGTAGGGTTCTTCGGGTCCTTGGTGTAGTCGTAGAAGCCGCGCCCCGTTTTGCGGCCGTAGAGGCCGGCGAGCACCATGCGTTTGAGGAGCGGCGGCGGGGCGAAGCGCTTCTCGCGGTATTCGTTGAACATGATCTCGGCGATGTAGTAGGTCGTATCCAGCCCGACGAAGTCGCCGAGCGTAAACGGCCCCATAGGGTAGTTGAGGCCGAGCTTCATCGCGTTGTCTATGTCAACGATTGAGCCGACGCCCTCTTCGAGCGCGCGGATGGCGTCGAGCATGTAGGGAACGAGCAGGCGGTTGACGATGAAGCCCGAGCGGTCGGTCGCGCGCACCGTCACTTTGCCCAACTGCCGTCCGAACTCTATCGCCTGCTCGTAGACCTCCTCGTCCGTCAGCACCGTGCGGACGACCTCGACGAGCTTCATGATCGGCACGGGGTTGAAGAAGTGCAGGCCGATGAAGCGGCGCTGGCGCTCCGGGGAGGTCGCGGTCATCATCTCCGTGATCGAGATTGACGACGTGTTCGAGGCGAAGATCGTCTCCGGCTTGCAGATCGAGTCGAGCTGCTTGTAGGTGTCGCGCTTCAACTCCAAATTCTCGATGATGGCCTCGATGATGATGTCGCAGTCGGCCAGATCGTCTAACGAGGTCGTACCTTTGAGCCGGCCGCGAATCTCCTGCTGCTGTTCGGCGGTGATCGTCCCCTTCTCGGCGAAGCGGGCAAGCGATTTCTCTATCCCGCCGAAGCCCCTCTGGCACAATTCGTCAGAGACCTCGCGGACCACTGTCTCGAACCCGGCACTGGCCGCCGTCTGCGCGATGCCCGAACCCATCAGGCCGCAGCCGAGCACGCCGACTTTTTTGATTTCCATCTTTATTGTTTCTCCTGTCAGTCGCTCTGTAGTCGAGCTGTTGTTGAAAAAATTGGTTACTATTTTGAAGGACCGGGCTGGGCCGGATTCGGAATCAGGCTCTCGCTCAACTTGAGTTGCTTCTGCTGCCACGCCTCGAAATCCGAGCGCAGTTTCTCCCTCTCTTTACTTCGCGCCTGCGCCTGCTGCCGTGTCTGCTGCTTTACCGGCGCGGCTGCTCCCTTGACGCGCGCGAGCAGCGATTTCAACTCGTCGCGCAGCGCGCCCGCCTCGTCCGTTATTTTCGGCGCGCGGTCCAACATTTCGACCGCACCGTCTATCCCGCTCGCGTCGTAGTCGTTGTAAGCCTTAACGAAGGCCGTCTCGCCCGCTTCGAGCGCGTTGATGTAAGCGACCAGTTCCCTTCTGTCCGCGGGCAGACTGAACGCCGCCTCACTGACAGGCGCGGGGATGGAGTCGTGGAAGTGTTTCCAGACCATCAGGAAGCTGACGGCGACGAGCACGAGCGCCGCGATTTGCAAAATGTGCCAGAAGACGGCGACGCCCGCGCGCTCGCCCGGCCGCTTGTAGCCGATGACCAACCCGAACAGCGCCCCGGCGAGCAGGCCGCCGATGTGCGCGGCGTTGTCTATGAAGCCGCGTCCCAGATAGCCTATGAAAAGGTTGAGCACGATGACCGGCAGCAGGCCCGTGCCGAAGGCGCGCTTGAAGCCCTCCGGCAACTCGCGGCGAAACTTGATGCCGAAGACGAAGAGCAAGCCGATTAAGCCGAAGAGCGCGCCCGATGCCCCGGCCGACGGGCCGTCCCCCGCGCTGAAAAGGAAGCGCCCGATTGGGCCGACGGCCATTGCGGGCCGGACGCTCAGGTAACTCGCCACGACGCCCGCGACCCCCGTCCCGACCCAGAGGACGACAAACTTCGCAGAGCCGTAGAGCCGCTCGACGTAGGGGCCGATCATCCAGAGGCCGTACATGTTGACGAGCAGGTGGGCCAATCCGATGTGGATAAAGACCGGCGTCACGAAGCGCCACCACTGGCCGGCGTCAATCGAAAAGTTGAGCTTCGCGCCGTAAGCGTAGAGCACCTGAAAGGGCGGCTGCCACATGGTCGTGCTGTTGAGGCCGCTCGAAGACCACATCAGCAGAAAGACGAAGACGTTGGCGGCGAGGATGACGATAGTGAAGATGTACGGGCGGCTGAGGACTGCGCGCGCGAACCTGATGGTCTCGCGGTCGTGAGCAGGCGGCGCGTAGGGCGCAGGCTCCTCCAACGGTGCGACCGCCGATAAGACCTTCGGCGCGCCGCACATGGAACAGCTCGCCTCTTCGGGGCCGACGAGCGCGCCGCAGTTGCGGCACACGGTCGGCCGCCCGGCGTAGTTCGCGTTATTCAATTGACCTTCAGACAAAATCTTAAACCTCGGCCACGCCGCCTTCGTCAATTACGCCCGCTTATTTTTCGTCAGATTTTTCGTCAGACACGCTTCACCCATTATGCAGGCGAGGATTGCGGCGTGTGCCCCCGTCAACTTCTAATCTATGGATGTGGCTCTCCGGGGATTTTACACTGAAGCGGCGGAAAAACAGAAAGCAGCATGCCGAGAGGTAGAGGTTCAGTTTCAAGCGGGGCGAAGAAAAAGCAATCTCACGCTGGAGGCGCAAAGCCGCAAAGGAACCCGCCAAGATAAAGCAGCAGTCAACCCGTTAGCGCCTTTGCGTCTTGGCGTGAGACTCTTCCTCTATAAAGATGAACCAGAATTTCAAACTGAACATCTACCTGCCGAGACCGCCAATCCATCTATTTGACCAAAGAGCTTGACGGCATTCCGGTCAAACTGAGCGAAGGCTTACCCGCAGCCCCCTCCACATCGCAATGTTTTCGACGTTTTGGCACAACGAATTATGCGGCACGCGCCTTGTTAATCAAAAAGTTGTGCCGCGTGACCCCGCAACTCTCGGCACACAGATTTGCCGGCAGATAATCGAAGCCCCCGAGGAATTAACTTTGACTCGTAAATCCCCCTTTCTTGTTCTCTCTTTAGCCTTCTCGCTGTTAGCGCCGATGGCAGCCGCTTTCCGCCCCGTCGCGCACGGCCAGACGCGGCCCGCCCCACGGCAGCGCGGCGGCGGCGGCAGCAATAAACTGACCGACGAATTGCGTGCGCGGGCGCGAGCCACGCGGCCCGGAAGCACTGAGCGCGCGCGCGTCATTCTCAATCTATCCGACGGAGCGGCGAAAGATCGTGCGCGGCTTGCGCTCGAAAGCAGCGGCGCACAGGTCCGCAGGCAATTGGACGCGCTCGGCGTCATGGTCGCGGACGTACCTGTCGAGAAATTGGAAGAACTGTCGCTGCGCGATGACATCTCCTGGATGTCGGCTGACCAGCCCGTGCGCTCGCTCGCCGTTTCGACAAACAACACGAGTCACATAGAGGTCACGACCGGCGCGAGCAAAATTCTGCCGCCCGATAACGACCGGATGGCCGCAGGCGGCGGCGGCAACAAGGTCGGCATCGCCATCGTTGACAGCGGCATCAGCCCCGCGGACGCGGCGGAGTTTGTCGGCTACCAGAGACAGACGAGCGGCGGACTGCTCGGTCTGGGCATCACCTCACAAACCTATGTGCAGTCATACAACCGCCTCACCAAGCGCGTGGACTTTACGGGCGAGAGCAAATCGCAGGACGCCTACGGCCACGGCACACACACGGCGGGCGTCGCGGCCGGGACGGGGCAGGCGAGTGAAAACTACGCCGCACAGCATGTGGGCGCTCCGACTTACGGCGGCATCGCAACGGGCGCAAACCTCATTGACGTGCGCGTCCTCAACTCTCAGGGCACTGGCACAGTTTCAAACGTCATCGCGGGCATCAACTGGGTCATTCAGAACAGAAGCACATACAACATTCGCGTGATGAATCTCTCGCTCGGCACGCCCGTCACGCAGAGCTACAAGACCGACCCGCTCTGCCTGGCGGTCGGGCGCGCGGTTGACGCCGGAATCGTCGTCGTCGTCGCAGCCGGCAACTGGGGCAAAGACACCTACGGGCAGACGGTCTACGGCGGCATCCTCTCTCCCGCCAACTCTCCCAAAGTAATCACGGTCGGCGCGACCAACACACAACAGACCAACGCGCGTTCGGATGACGTGGTGACGACCTATTCATCGCGCGGCCCGACGCTCGTTGACGGCCTAGCCAAACCCGACCTCGTCGCGCCCGGCAATCGGACCGGCGCAGCCGAAACTGCCGTCTCTTCCCCATCGGCCAGCAACTCTTACACGACGACGGGCGGCGGCGGGCTACTCGGCGGGCTGCTCGTCGGCGACACCAGCACCAACACGCCGCAAGCGACCGGGACCTATCAGATTCTGAGCGGCACGTCGTTCGCCGCGCCGGCCGTTTCCGGCACAATCGCGCTCATGCTCGAAGCGAACCCGTCGCTCACGCCACGCATTGTCAAGGCGCTGCTGATGCGGACGGCGCAGCGCCTGCCCGTCTACGAACAGATGGTGCAGTCCGGGCAGATGTCGCCTTTCGAGCGCACCGTCACCGAAGGCGCGGGGGAACTCAACACGAGCGCCGCCGTCAAACTTGCCGGGGCGGTTCGGAAAGACGCGAACCGTGCGAAGGTCGGAGAGGATCTGCTCACCCAGAGGG
>DATFCB010000690.1:0-4616 GCA_035253525.1 Pyrinomonadaceae bacterium
TTCCGTGAACGCCGCGTGCTTTAAGAAGGTCGCGCGCGGCCTCCGGCGAAAGCGTCTCGACCGATTGTTGGGCAAACGAATCGTTCTGTAGGTCGCTGTCTTCGAGGCGCAGGCGAGTGGTGACGATGCAGAGAGCTTTGCCGGGGTGTGAAGACAGACGAGCCAACAAGCCGTGAACGCCAGGGTCTTTCAGTTGGCCTTCCATCTTGTGCGGCCCTGGGCCGTATTGAAGCGGTTCGACGCCGTCGAGGACGAGGACGGTCGGTTCCGCGGCAACCAACTCCGCTAGGCGCTGGCCGCGGTCCCAAAGCGATTTCTGCCCGGCGTCACGTTCGCCGAAAGTTTCGAGGGCTTGAATGAGAAATTGGTCGGAGGAGCCTGCCTGATCGCGCGTGCCCTGGCTGTAGAAGGAGACTCCTAAGAAACGCGGCGCGCCGCTCTTCATCTCTGAGAAGCGCGTCTCAAGCCAGTTGCGGACGAGGGCGGATTTGCCGACGCCGCCGAAGCCGTGGAGCGCGAGCACGCCCGTTTGCGAATCATCGTACGCGGCGTCGAGCCAGCCTAAGGCCTCGTCGCGCCCGAAGAGTTTGGTCGGTTCGCCCGGCAGTCGCCGAAGCAGCGCGGCCAGTGACAACTCCGGCGGCTTTGTCCTCCCGGACCTGTAGCGGCGCTTGGCCGGAGGCCGCTTGCGTGGCGGTTTGTTCTCAAGGCGCTGGCGAAGCCCTTCGACCACGTTCGTCCATGCCTTGTCGCGCGGCACCTGTGCCATCACGGGCTTGCCGTCCAGAGGCAGCACGTTAAGCTCGCTGATCCAGGGAATGTGCTGCCAGCCGCAATGGCCCACGATGATGGGGACGACGATGACGCCCTCCTTCTGGTGGCGCTCCAAAATCGTGGGCACTTCCACGTCCTGACAAACGGACGAGGCTATGAAGTCAGCGCTGACCAGAAAGAGCGCCACCTCCGCTTTCTTCATCGCCGCATCCAACTCCTGACGCCAGATGTCGCCAGCCCCTATCAGCCGGTCGTGCCAGGGCTTTCGAATTGTGCCATCGAAGGCCAGGTTATCGAGGTGAATCAGGAGCCTGTTTTTCTGGTCCTCGTTTTTCCGGCTGTAGCTGATGAAGACCCTGTAATTTTGTGAAGGCATCGTTCGAATAGCTCCGGCTTTGAGGAGGCCGCCAATTTAAGTCCAGCCCAGAAGACCTTGCACTTCGCCCACGAGATAAAGCGAGCCCGTGACGCAGATGATTCCCGCGGGGGGCGTCTCGGCCCGCGCCGCGTTGATGGCTTCGGCGGCGGAAGGCGCGAGCGTGATTCTACTCGAATCGAAGCCCTGTGGCACGAGTTGCGATAAAGTTTCGAGCGAGGCGGCGCGAGGGTTCGCGGACTGTGTGAGTATCAAATGGGTGGCGGCGGGGAAGAGGGTGGCGGCGATTTCGGTCAGGGCTTTGTCGCGCATCGCGCCGAAGAGGAGCGTGACGGGCCGGTGGACGAACTCGTCCAGGAAGTCGCGTAGACTGCTCGCGCCGGCCGGGTTGTGTGCGCCGTCGAAGAGAAAGTCATGTTCGGCGAAGCGTCTCAACTCAAGCCGCCCGGCGTGCGTCGCGGTTTCGAGTCCTTCGACGATGGCCGCCCGCGTGAAAGGGAAGCCGCGCGCTCGCAGGGTTTCGGCCAGGGCGATGGCGACCTGCGCGTTGACGATTTGATGACGGCCGCGCAGGGCCAGGCGGACGTTCTCGTAGCGGTCCTCGCTTGTCTCAAAGTTAACCCGCAGCCGTCCCGTCTCGTCCGCGTCGAGCACTTCGCACGCGCCAGCGGCCATGCGCGGCACGACGCCGCAGTCGGCGCAGCGCTTGAGAATCACTTCGAGGGCTTCCGCTTCCTGCGGCGCGATGACCGCCGCAACGTTGGGGCGGATGATGGCGGCCTTCTCCGAGGCGATTTCCACGAGAGTCTGGCCCAAATATTCCTGGTGGTCTAAGGCGACGGGAGTGATGGCGACCACGTCGGCGAGCGCGGTCGTCGTCGCGTCCAGTCGCCCGCCGAGCCCCGTCTCAAGAATCGCCAGGCGGACGCGCGCCTCATGAAATGCCGCAAAGGCGATGGCCGTCACCTGCTCGAAAAAGGTCGGGAGCGCCGGAAGCGTGCCCGCGCTCACCAATTGTTCGGCCGTCGCGCGCACGCGCGCCGTCAAGCGCGCGAACTCTTCGCGGCTTATCTCGCGGTCGTCAACGCGCACGCGTTCCGTGATGCTCAAGAGGTGCGGCGAGGTGTAGACCCCCGTCCCAGTGCCCGCAGCGCGCGCGATTGTCGAGAGCATGACGGCGGTCGATCCCTTGCCGTTCGTCCCGGCAATCTGGACCGAGGGGAAAGCGGTTTGAGGATTGCCCAGGGCTTCGAGTAAGCGTTCCGTGTTCGTGAGGCCGAGCTTGATGGCGAGCGTCTCGTGGCCGAGGCTCAGCAGGTAACTCAGTGCTTCGTCGAATCGCATCGCGGGAAGCGGGGGCGGAGGTATTACAACAGGAGACCGGTCACGAACAAGGCTTTCAAGTACGCCTCTTCTTTAATCAGGGTGTTGACGACTTGCAGCTCGTCCCCGTCAAACCAGACGCCGCCGCAGGATAGACACTTGTCCAGGATGACCGCGCCGCCCACAACCCTTTTGTCCATTTCCCGCCCGTCCACAGGGCAGCGCCGCTTCACTTCATTGTTCGGGTTGATCTTTTCCGCGCAAGGCTCGCAGATGGAGAAGCCCTGAGGTCCCGGTCTCAAGTCTTCAAACTTAAATTTCCGGCGGCAGCGAAAGCATTTTTCACCGTCGAACATAAAACTCCTCCGAACGATTAAGCGAAGGTCGGTTATTTCCGCGCGGGGGCTTGTTCCAGGCTCTCGCCGTGCGTTTCTTCGCGGGCGACTTCGGGGTTCATCATGAAGTGTAGGGTCTTGCGGAAGAACTCGCGCAGCTCGCGGCGGTCAACGATGTCGTCGAGCATCCCGTGGTCGAGCAGAAACTCGGAGCGCTGGAAGTTCTTGGGCAGCTTCTGGCGGATCGTCTGCTCTATGACGCGCGGGCCGGCAAACCCTATGAGCGCCTTCGGCTCGGCGATAATCAAATCGCCCAGCATGGCGAAGCTCGCCGTCACGCCGCCCGTCGTGGGGTCCGTCAACACGGAGATGAAAGGCAGCCGCGCCTCGTCCAACTGGGCCAGCGCGGAAGAGATTTTCGCCATCTGCATGAGGCTCAATGTGCCCTCCTGCATGCGCGCGCCGCCCGACGCCGCGAAGATGATGACCGCACCTTTCGCCTCAATCGCGCGGCGAATCAGCCGCGTGATCTTCTCGCCCACGGCCGAGCCCATCGAGCCGCCTATGAAGAGCATGTCCATCGCGCCCGCGAAGACCATGTGGCCGTGGACAGTGCCGCGCCCCGTGATGATCGCCTCGGGGAGGCCCGTCAACTCCTGCGCCAATCGGATGCGCTCCGTATAGGGCTTGCTGTCAACGAACTCCAGCGGGTCTCCCGACGTGACTTCCGAGTCCAGCTCCTCGTACTTGCCTTCATCGAAGAGCATGCCGAGACGCGTCCGCGCGTCGAGGCGGAAATGGTAGCCGCAATGCTGGCAGACCTGTAGCTGTTCTTCCAGGTCGGGCTTGAAGAGCGGCTGGTCGCACTCGTCGCACTTGACGAAGATGCCTTCGGTCTTGACCACGCGCTCCTCGGCCGGCACGGCCTCGATCTTCTGATCCTTCTTACGAAACCAGGGCATAAGGGAAGGGATGAGGGATGAGGGATGAGGGATGAAATAAAAAACATCCGACACGCCTGCATCCTTCAATAATCAAATCTCGCCTGACCTTTCTGTGTCTGGAAAATCGAAGGAGAACGACGCAAAGAGTAGCATAAAAACGCGGAAGGATGAACGCGGCACGATGAAGTGAAAAGCACCCGGCTTTCCTTCATCCCTCATCCCTTAAAACTCTATTCCCTGCTGGGCGCGGATGCCGGCGTTGAAGGGGTGTTTGATCTCGCGCATCTCCGTGACGAGGTCGGCGGCTTCGACGAGCGCGTCGGGCGCGTCGCGGCCCGTGACGACGATGTGCAGGGCGGGCTGCTCCGCACGCACTTCAGCGAACTCGGCCAGCACCTCTTCGGTCGGGAGCATCCCGTAGCTCAGGACGTAGACCAACTCGTCGAAGACCAGCAGGTCGTAATCCTTGCTTCGCATCTTCTCCACACAGAGCGCCCACGTCTCGCGCGCCGTCCGGCGGTCCTGCTCCGGGTCTTTGGTGTCCCACGTGAACCCGTCGCCCATCGTGTGAACCTCTATGCCCAGCCGTTCGGCAGACTCGTGCTCGCCGTAGCGGTCGTTCCTGGACTTCATGAACTGCACCATGCAGCAATTCAGCCCGCGCCCGGCCGCACGCATCATCAGCCCCAACGCGCACGTCGTCTTGCCCTTGCCGTTCCCCGTATTAACCATCAGCAGCCCGCGCGTCTTCTCCTGATAATCCTCGCGCCGCCACTTGTATTTTTTCTCTTTCGTGGACATAAAAAAAAGTTGGCAGTGGGCAGTAGGCAGTGTGCAGATGAAAGCAATGCTATCTATCTTTAC
>DATFCB010000691.1:0-12744 GCA_035253525.1 Pyrinomonadaceae bacterium
CGGGAGCTGCCACGTACGGCCGTCCGTCGCGCGCGCTTCGACCGCGACCGACTCGGCCAGGTTCTTGATCTTGCCGCCCTCAACCGCGATGTCGTTTGAGGCATCCGCGTTGACGGCCCCGTAGCTCAGGCCCGTGGCGAAGAGCATGACGCGCGTCCGCTTGTCCGACGTAAAATTGTGGTCCGTGGTCACGTCGAAGTCTTCGCTCGCGTGGGTTCCAGCGTTGAGCGCCACGCCCGGCCCGGCCCCGTCGCCGCTGCTGGCGAAGAGCGCCGGGGCGAGCTTCGCGATAAGGGTCGTGCCGCGCGAGACGTTCCCGTCCTCGGTGGTGACGATCACTTCGGCCTCACCGTTCGGCAGCCCCTCCGGGACATAGAAGGTGACGCGCGACGGCGAGATGGTGAGCAACTGTGCGGAGCGACCGCCAATCGTCACGCTCACCCCATCCAACTCGAAAGGCAGTTGCCCGCTCGCGGACATCTCCGCACTCCTGGTCTGACCGGACAGCGGGCTCTGGCTGAGGTCGCCGTTAATGACGCCGATGCTATTCGGAGAGAGGAGCGGCAGGAAGCTCGCGTTCGAGAGCGTGTCGGCCGGGCCGATGTTGAAGGAGCTGCCCGTGACCGCGTGGGCCGAGAAGCTGGTGGCCGCTGCGGGGCCGTTCGCCGCCATCAGGCCCTGCACCTGCGCCAGGTAAGAGGCGGCGATCTCCAATCTGTTCTGCACGCCCGTCGGGGCCATGCCGGTAGCCGCCAGCGCCGCCGCAGCGCGCGAGAAGTAGAGCGAGGCGCGCAGGCCCGTCTCCATCTGCGCAGGCGAAGCGAAGCGCGCGGCCTCGGCCATGAAAGTGTTGTAAGCCTGCTCGACGCTCGTCACGAGCTGCCGGACCTGCGCTTCCGTGACGCTTGAGCTGCCGGCGAGCGTGACGGCGGTCGTGTTCGCCGCAGAAACCATATCGGGCGAGGCGGGCGACTTGGCGGAAGAACCTGCGGGCTCAATCCTTGCGATGAAGAGGTCGTAGCGCCCGCTCTTCTCCCAGTTCGACGTGTAAGCTATAAAGCGCCCGTCTTTGGAGATTGTCGGCTTCGGCTTGGCCCAGTACCCGGCGGTCGCACTCTTGTTGTCTATCGAACACCGCGTGTGCAACAGCCTGCGAAACTCGCCCGAGCCATCCAACTTGACCTGCATGATCTCGTCCTCGAAGACGTGCGTATTCGGGAGATTGGTGATTGAGGGTTCGTGGTAAGTGCCGAAGGTGAGCCAGGACTCGTCGTCGGCGAGCATTGTTGCGTGCAGGTCAAACGTCCAGTCCGTCACTCCGTTCTCGTCCTGGAAGCGGAACAGAATCTTCGTCGTGTGAATGTCATCGAGGTCGTGCTTGTTGATGCCGCTCACCCAGTGATCTACGCCCGCGACCATCCCCGTACCCAGGTCGCCGTGTCCGGTCGGAGAGTCTGTCGAATTCCAGTAGCCGTAATCAATCGCGCCGGTCGCAAGCGTCAGCATCTCATAGCGCTTGCCGTCGGACTGATTTCCATTGTAGGGGATGGCAAGATATTTGCCGCTCTTGTCCAGCCGCACTTCGTTGATCAGGCCCAGCTTCGGCGCGACGTGATACAGGACCGTGTTGGTTGATTTACGCCAGACCAGATAAGCGACGGGACCGCCCTCGCCTGCCTGCATCTGGCTCCACGCGAACACGTCGCCGTCCGCGCTCATGGACATCTGGTTCAAATAATCTTTCGGCCCGCCGAGCGGCGTGAAGTCTTTGACGAGCGCGTATTCTCTCGTCACCACGTTGTAGGTGTAGAGTTTCATCCCGCCCTGGTAGTAAGACGGGAAGCAGTAAAGCAGGTGCGGGTCGGTCGGGTGCCAGATGGCGCTCTCGAACTTCATCGAGGCCGTCCCGGACCCAGGAATGTAAATGCCCTTGGGCTGGTGCCCCTGGCCGACAGTGAAGTTGATGGGGTCGAACGGCTTAATCAACGCGTCGCCCGTCTCGCCACGGCGGACGAGGATGAAGCTGTTGTCGGAGTTGAAAGTGGGCCAGTGTGAGTAGTAAGTCCCGCAGCCGGGCGCGGGGCACTCCGCTTCGTCCGTCGCGCGCATGATGAGCGTCCCGAAGGTTGGGTCTGTGAACTTACCGCCCGCAGCCGGCAGCACAGGCAGCGCCGGTTTCGCATAGACTTTGCGGTCCGTCTTGATGCCGGGCGTGGACGACTGGGCCAGCGCCGTGTGGTGCGCGGGCGTTGTGGCGACGAGAATGAAGGTTAGCAGGACGAGAAGGGAACGTAGAGCATGACGCTTAAACAGGCATAGGGAAATCATCGAATCAACCTCACTTCGGCAACCGGACGATCTCTGAAGCCTTTCGGCTGATAGAGACTCCTGGCTTTGCGAACCCGCATCGCTACGGGAGTGCCTTTAATCGGTGGCGGCTACGCGCTTTGTTGAATCAAGCGCGAGAGTGTGAAGGAAGAGAGCGTGTGTGCAGGGAAAAGGGCGATGAATAGCGCCGGAAATCCTGTGAGCCGAGCGGAGAGATACTCGTCAACAGTATCCGTGCGATACTCTCGAAAGAAGGGACACGCAGCTTGTCTTGGTTGAAGTTGAAAAGGAAGGTGTGAGCCGGGATGAACCACCCGATGTGCAGGGCTTTCTTAGGTGGTCGCTCTGGCCTCACTTCAAAATCCGCGGCAGGTGCGGTCCCACCGGCAACGGAAGCGTAAGGGACTCCCGTAAGATTCCGGGACTATTCCTTTAACGCGTCCACGCCGACTTCTGAAGTGACGGCTTTCTCGGATCGCCTTCGGCAACCAGACAATCTCCAAACATCAAGGCCCTCTCATAAAGAGTGCCCAGGAGACTCACGGCTTTGCGCCCCTACCTCACGGCAGGTTTGCCCTTATCGTGTGCAATCATCGCTTGCGAAAGATCATCGTCATCGCCCGAGGGACAATAACGAACGAATTCGATTAAACATTATTTGCCGATGGCTGTCAAGGGCCAACCTTTCTGGCTCTCGCGCGGGGTTTCGGTGGGCCGTGGGGCGTCCAATTTTTTGGCAAATTGCTTGGATTTCGCGGGAGTTACGGCTATTATCCTTCTGGCGGCGCTTCCCCGGCCGAGTCACTGGGCCGCGCGGGAATCGCCGGGCGAACAGACCATTTGAGACCAGGGGCGCGTTCAACAAAGCCTTGTTTTTCCCCGTCTCGTCCAAAGCCGCCGAAGCTTTTCGGCCCCGTTCACTGCTCACGCTTGTCGCAGTCAACGCATGCCGGCCGGAGACCACAGTATTTTGACCCGAACCACAGAGAACGCCCGCGAGGAGACGGCGACTCCCGCCGCTGGCCGAAGCCTGCGTGTGCTGCATTTCGTGCCGCGCCTGTGCTGGCCTTTGGACACTGGGGCCAAGCTGCGCAACTACCACCTCGCGCGTCAACTCGCGCGCCGCGCGCACGTCACACTCCTGACCTTCGCCGAAAACGGCGGCGCTACGCAACAGCAGACGCCACGCGCCGAAGGGCAGACGCCACGCGCCGAGGGGCAATCGCCTGCCGAGCCGCCGCTCATGCGTCCTGAGAGCTTTTACGCGCGCACGATAACCGTCCCGCGCGGGCGCGGCTACACGCCCGCGAAAATCCTTCGTGGGGCGCTGGGGAGTACGCCCCTGCCCGTTCTCAACTACACGACCGCCGAGATGAAAGAGGCGCTCCGGCGCGTCCTCGACGAGCAGGACTTCGATGTCATACAGGTCGAGAGCATACACCTGATGGCCTACCTGCCGATTATCCGCGCCTCGCTCGGCCGCGCCGTAGTGCTCCTGGACTGGCACAACATAGAGTCAGAGTTGATGCAGCGCTACAGCGAGCGAGCGTCCAATTTTCTGCGGCGCGCTTACGCGCAACGGACTGCGCGCCAGTTAAATCATTTAGAGCGCCGCGCCACGCGGGAGTTCGACGCGCACGTCGTCGTCAGTCGCAGGGACGGCGCGAAGCTTCTCGAACACGATGCGGGCGCGCGCGTCTTCCTCATCGAGAACGGGGTTGATACCGCCTACTATTCCGACGAGCGCATAGAGCAGGCGCACAGGGCGTCCGCGCGCGACGCGCAAAACGCAGGCGGGCCGCACAGGCTCGTCTTCGTCGGCTCGATGGACTATCACGCCAACGTTGACGCGGCCGTCCATTTCGCGCGCGAGGTCTGGCCGCGCCTGCGCGAGCGCATGCCTGAACTGGTCTACACCATCGTCGGGCGCGACCCCGCGTCCGAAGTTCGCGAGCTTGCGTCGCTGCCGGGCGTTGAAGTCACGGGCACTGTCGAAGACGTGCGCCCGTACTACCGCGAGGCCGTGGCGGCAATCATCCCGCTGCGCGTCGGCGGCGGCAGCCGCCTCAAGATTCTGGAAGCGATGGCGGCGGGCGTCGCCGTCGTCTCGACCACGCTCGGGGCGGAAGGCTTGGAGGTGCGTGACGGCGAAAATATTCTGATAGCGGACGGAGACGGAGAACTTTGCGAGACGATTGCGGCAGTCTCGCGCGACCGCGAGCGGCGAAAGAAATTGGGCGAGGCCGGCCGCGCGCTGGTCTTCGAGCGCTACGACTGGTCTCGAATCGGCGCGGCGCTTTTCGAGTCATGCCAGAGCCTGACTGCCGAAAAGGCAGGGCGGTCAACTGAGCTATGAGCGGCCGGGAGGGCACTAAGATCAGACTGCTCGCCGTGATGGAGGCACGGACCGTCACGGGCGCGGCGAAGAACATGCTCGACTTCTGCCGCGCGGCGCGCGAGCTTCACGCGGAGCATCCGGGCGAGGCCGAGATAGAGACTTCCATCGCGACGTTCGAACGCGGGCGCGCTCAGCAGCAGCCCAACGAGTTCGTCACGGCCGCGCGCGGCCTCGGCCTTGAAGTTGACCTCATCGCGGAGAGCAGGCGTCTGGACCCGCGCGTTATCCCCCGCCTGCGCCAAACCATCCTGCGGCGCGCGCCCGACCTCGTTTTAACTCACCACGTCAAATCGCATTTCGCGATGAGGTGCACGCGACTCCGACAGCGCTTCCCCTGGGTCGCGTTTCATCACGGCTACACGCTCACAGAGCGCCGCGAGCGCCTTTACAACCGTATGGACCGCCTCTCGCTGCCCGCAACGGACGCGGTCGTCACGGTCTGCGAGGCTTTTGCGCGCCAGCTCATGAGTTTCGCGGGCGTGGCGCGCGAGCGGATACACGTCCGGCACAACTCTATCCGGCAGGACGAAACGGCGAGCGCCGCCGAGGCGCGCGCCTTCAGAGAAAAGCTCGGCGTCGGAGACGGCGAGAGATTGGTCCTGGCAATCGGCCGCCTCTCCAGCGAGAAGGCGCACATTGATCTGCTGCGCGCCTTCGGCCATCTGCGTGACGCCGCGCCGGAGCTTCCGGCACGCCTCGCGATTGTCGGCGACGGGCCGGAGCGGGAGAGATTAGAGGCGGCCGCCCGGTCGCTCGGCATTTCGGAACGCGTCTTTTTCACAGGGCAGATGCGCGACGTGAAGCCCTGCTACGCGGCCGCCGACGTGCTGGCCCTGCCGTCACACAGCGAGGGCTCGCCCTACGTGCTGCTCGAAGCGATGGCGGCGAAGCTGCCGGTCGTCGCGACCGCCGTCGGCGGCGTCCCCGAAATGGTCGAAGACGAACAGAGCGCCCTGCTCGTTCCCGCGCGCGACCCGCGCACGTTTGCCGCCGCGCTCGCGCGCCTGCTGACGGACAAAGAACTGGCACAACGGCTCGCGGCCAACTCTTCATCGCTCGTCGCCACGCGCTACTCGCCGGAGACTTACGTGCGCTCTCTGGTCGAAATTTATCGCGGGGTCATTTCGCGGGCCGTTGGGCGGCGCTGACAGGGCCAGCTTTTTCACAAAAGGCGTGAAATTTTCGTTGGATTGATGGTATATTCCCAGTGCACTAAGTCACCCGAGACTTCCCAACCGGTCCGTCTCGTCAAGATCACACAGTTGTTTCAGGGAAAACCAATGCTCAGAAAAGCCGCCTTCGCATCCTTCGCTTTCTCCCTACTATTTTTTTCCCTGCTCTTCTCTACGCGAGAGGCACGTGCCGACGCGATAGCCATCACGAGCGGTCAATACTCTACATCCAGCCCGTGGCTTGACATCCCGGTCTATAAATCCTTCGGGTATACGCTCAATGGGAACAACTTCCATACGGGCGGCGGGCAAGGGGATGGGCCGAGCTATCCTGCGGGCACGAATTGCGGGCACCCCTGCCTGGCGGGTTCGTCTTTCAGCCTCAACACCCAGGGCGGTCTTGCCACTTTCGGCCTCCCAACCATCTTGCAGGTCAACGGCCAGAGCCATTTCGGCTATGCCTTCGGCACGCTCTCCTTCACGACGGACAGTATGATGATTCCGCTCGGTGCCGGCCCGGAGCTAACGTTGACCGCGTCGTTTGTAATGAGCGGGGATTACAGTTTCCAGGAGATAGACCCGAACGGGACCGGCCCGACCGGCTACACCTTCAGTTCCGACGTGACGGGCGCGGGCATCGCCAGCGTCTACCTGGTCTTCAGCCGGACTACGCAGAGCTACGAGGTCATCAGCGCTAGTTACAAATTCACGGCGGTCCCGGAGCCCGCGACGATGATTCTGCTCGGCACGGGGCTGGCCGGAATCGCGGCTCGCGGGCGCAAGCGCCGCCGCGCGCGGAAGCAGGATGAGAGTCTGAATTAATTAAGCAGGATTTGATTCGTCTTTGACGAAGACGAACTCGTTGCAGCCGAGGCCGACGCCGCCGCACTTCATCTTCATCAACTGGAAACCGCGAGCGCGGTAGAAATCGAAAATCTCCTCCGGCTTCGCCACTTCGTAAGGATAACCGCCGACCCAGTCAACGATGTCGCGCCAGCGGCTCATCCCGCGGTTCGTGTCGTAGCGCGTCCAGGTGCGTACGTACTCGCCCAGCTTGAGCGTGGCGAGCGAGCGCAGCATCGCCTTCGTCTCCTGCGGCGCGATGGTCAGGAGCGCGAAGGGCGGACGCAGGAAGCGTGGTAGGTCGTTGTAAGTCCGCTTGACCCAGAGCCAACGGCGGCTGCGGCTTCCCTGGTCGTTGTAGATGGCGACGAACAGTTTGCCGCCCGGCGCGACCGGCCACCGCGCGTTGTCGAGCGCCTTCCACATCTCGCCCGTGTGGTGCAGCACGCCCCACGAATAGACCACGTCAAATTGGCCGAGCGATTTCACGTAGTCGGCGTCGAGCGCCGAGCCTTCTTCGATCTGCCAGCGGTCGTCGCCCGCGAAGTAGCGGCGGCGAAGCTCGGTCGTGCAGGCGACAGAGTGCGGGTCGTAGTCGAACGAATGGACGCGCGCGCCGAGCCTGCGCGCCGCGAGGCTGAAGAGGCCGCTGCCGGAGCCTATGTCCAGGAAACTCTTTCCTTCGAGGTCATCGACTTCGAGCATCGCCTTGAGCGATTCCTCGGCGCGAGTGATGCGCGCGTCGTCCAGGACGGCGAGGAAGCGGCTCCAGTTCTTGCCGAACTCGAACCTTTCGCCCCGCGCTATTTCGATGGCGTGTGAACTCATCTCTTAATATCTCACCCAGTAGTAAATCAACTTCGCGTACTCGCCGGGGACCAGTTGCCAGCCCAGGCCGGAGAACCACCAGAGGGCCGCGCGCGGAGCCTGCTCGCCGGGCTCGACCACGTCGAGGCCGACCGCGACGCCGCTCCCCTCGAAGACGCGCCTGAAAGTCCAGAGCGCGCGCCGCGACTGATAGGCCGAGGTCACGACCAGGATTGACTTCAGGCCGTGCGCGCCCGCGTACTCACGCAACCGCACCGCCTCATCGTAAGTGCTCGTGACGACGCCCGGCGCGGTCAAGACCTTCTCGGCGGGCACGCCCAATCGTCTCAACTCGGCCGCCGCACGCTCGACAAAAAGCGGGTTGCGCTCTTCTTCCGCCGACCAGCCGCTCAGAAGGTTGTCGTTCGTCAGGACAATTTGCGGCGCGCGCCCCTCCTGGAAAAGCTCGGCCGCGCGGCGCGTGCGCTCGACGTAAGTGGACGAACCGGCGAGGACGACGAGCGCGTCGGCCTGTGCCAATTCCGCTTTGACGATGAGCGCCTCGGCGGCCACCCAGGCCAGCAGCGACCACGCCGCGAGCGACAACAGCACGACGCGCCAGCGGCGGCGCAAGGTCCCGTAGACGAGCGATGCGATGCTTCTCCTCAGCGCCATCCTCAAGCCCTTTCGCGGCCCACACGCTCGACGCGGTCCCGGCGCTGCGCGACGAGCGCAGGTCGTGCCAGCAGCCTGTCATACAGCGCGTGCGTCCGCTCAAGCTGCGCCGCGCACGAAAAGTTTTCTTCGACGATTCGTCTCCCGCGCTCGCCCATCGCGCGCGCGCGCAACGGCTCGCGCAGCAGTTCGATGATGCGCGCGGCCATCGCTTCGTCGTCCCCCGCCGGGACGATGTAGCCCGTCTCGGCCTCCGCCACGGCTTCGCGCGCCCCGCCAACGTCCGTCACGACCACGGGCCGCGCCGCCGCCATGTATTCGAGAATCGCGTTCGAGAAACCTTCGGCCCTGGAACTCAGCACGCACACGTCCGAGACGGCCAGAAGGTCCGCGACGCGCTCGCACCTGCCGATGAAAAAAACGTCGCGCTCGATCCCGAGCCGCGCGGCCAACTCGCGCAGGCTCCCCATCAACTCGCCCTCGCCCGCGACGACAAACGCCGCGTCCGAGATTGACGCGCGCACGCGCGCCGCCGCGCGCAGGAAAGTCGGGTGGTCTTTGACGGCGTGGCGCACGTTCGCCACGATGGTCACGAAGCGCCGCGCAGCGTCCGTCGCCAAGCCGAGCGAGGCCAGCGCCTCGTCGCGGTCGAAACCGGCACGCGGCGCGACGCGCCCCACGTCCAGGCCGTTGTAAAGCGTGACGACTTTCTCGGCGCTGACGCCCTCGCGTATCAACTGTCTTCTGACCGCTTCCGAGTTGGCGAGGACGGCGTGCGCCAGCCTGTACGCAGTGCGCTCGGCGCGCTTCTGCATGGGGGAACGGAAACCTTCTGTCTCGCGCTTGGAGGCGATGCGCGCCGGGACGCGGGCCAGCGCGGCGGCCGTCATCGCGAAGATGTTCGTGTAAAAGTCGTGCGTGTGGACGACTCGTATCTCCTGCTCCTTGAGGAAGCGCGCGAGGCGGCGGAGTTGGCGGACGAAGTTGCTGTCGTAGAAGCTCGTCAATGGGTAGTCGGGGATTTCCCCGAGGCCCAGGCGCTCGGCCTCTGCGCGCAGCGGGCCGCGATTTTGCAGGCAGGCCAGGCGCACATGGTAGCGCCCGCCCTCCTCAAGCAGGCGCACGAGCTGCACGGCCTGGCGCTCGGTCCCGCCCTGCTCGAAGCTGTCTATGATGTGTAGGACGTTCGGCTTCAAAGGTCTGGATTGTGTGGGCGGGGGCGAGAGTTCCCTGCCCTGTCGTTTGGTTAAGCGAACGCTTCGCGTAGGACGCGGCCCTTCATCTCTTCGGGCACGGGCAGGCCGAGCAGCGAGAGAAGCGTCGGGGCGATGTCCAGGTTCGTGCATTCGCCGATGCGCGCGCCGCGCCGTATGCCAGGCCCGTAGAGCATCATCATGCCGACGGGGTCGTGGCAGCCGGATTTGACCATCCCTGTGCCGTAGACCAAATCCTCGAAGCGGAAAGAATTGTTCTCGCCGTTGTGCGGGAAGACGCAGCGCGAGTCTTCGACCGTCTCGTCGTAGTGCCTGAGCGTGACGGTCAGGCTGTTCTCGACCGCGTCTATGTTGAACATAGGGCGCTCCGGCGAATCAATGTACACGGCCTTCAGGCTGCTCAGAACGGCGTCCCTCGTGGTGGCCGTGTCCGCGTAGAGGTTGAATTGGTCCGACATCGTCGAGAGCGCGCGCACGCGCCCCTGCGCGCCGATGATGTCCACCAGCTTATCCAGAGAGCGAAGCTGGCCGACGCGCTTGCCCTTCTTGAGCGAGGTGATGAAAGGTTTTTGGCCCATGCTTGAGGCGACGACCATCACTGTCTCGTCGTCCAGCAGACTCATCATGCGCTTGAGCAGGTCGTCCGCCGCGCGGTAGCCGTGCTCTATCGCCCCGCCGTAGTTGAGCCTCTCCTCTGCGGTCGTCTCCTGCGGGAACACCTCCGGCTGCATGGCCTTCCAATAGGTGTGCATGTAGTGCGCGACATGGTTCGTGTGGAAGGAGGCGAACGCGGGGCGGTGGCGGCGGTAGAGCCGTGCGAAGAAATCGCCGTTGACGGCGGGCTGCAAGGCCACGCGCCGCCAGCGCGAGTGGGGATCGCGGCGCTCGCGCGCGAGTTGCCGCGCGATGCGCGTCATCGTGGCGGGCCTCAATCCGAGGCCGAGAAGTTTCGCGCCGAGCCTGGCTTTAAACAGCAATCCATCTTCATCGGAAGGCAGGCGAACGGAGCGCGTGTAAGTGAGATTCAGTTTCTGTATCGGGGCCAGACTTTGAGGGTGAGTCGCCGCGTCGGGCGCGAACGTGTCCGGGACGTAAAAGCCGCGGACCTTCAGCGGCGGCCACGTGCAGAGGCTGCCGTAGACGCCGACGCTCAAGCCAGCCTCGTGGCAAATTTCCCAGATGCGTTTGGCGCGGATGGTCTCGGGCGGCTGTTGCAGGAAGAAGACGTTGTGGTCCGCCTGCGGGCGGCCCGTGTAAACAGTCGTCCAGGTAATCCAGGGGTCTAGCTGCGGCGGCAAATCAACGCTCACGGGGGAGGCCCACGCGCCCTCGCGCTTGAGCCGCGCGAAGGTCGGGAGCCTGCCCCGCTCGATGAGCGGGTCAATCAGGTTCCAGGTCACCTCGTTGACTTCGACCAGTAAAACTTTCAACGCTTACTTTCCGCCTCCCAAGACCAAAGCCCGGCGCGCGCTCGCTCAGGCGACGACCGGAATCAAGCTGGTGTCCGCCTCGGCCCGCGCCGGACGGGCCGCCTCGTCAACAAACGTGCGATGCCACAATTCGAGAATGAAGAGCGCCCAAAGGGCCGTCGCGTGGTCGCGCCGCCCGCGCTCGTGCTCGTCGAGCAGGACGCGCACGTAACGCTTCTCCAGGTAGCCGCGCTGCTCCGTGCGCGGCTCGGTCAACGTGCCGCGCACGCGCTCGCGCAGTTGCTCGTTAATCCACTGCTGTATGGGCACGCCGAAGCCCTGCTTCGGGCGGTTCAGGATTTCCGCCGGGACGAGGTCCGCCACGGCCCGCTTGAAGATGTGCTTCGTCTCAAGCCCCTTCATCTTCATGTTCGCAGGGATGCGCGTCGCGACGAACTCGATCAACTTGTGGTCGAGCAGCGGCGCGCGCGCCTCCAATGAGACGGCCATGCTCATACGATCAACTTTGGTCAGGATGTCGCCCGGCAAATAGGTCTTGCTGTCCAGATAGAGCAGCGGGTCGAGCATGTCGCCGGAGCGCGAAAGCGCGGCCGTCTCGCGGAAACGCTCGGCCGCCTCACTCGGCCCGAGCTTTTGTCGGAAGTCGTCCGTGTAGAGCAGCGGCTTGTTGAGCTTCGTGAAGACGGAGATGTCTTCGATGTAGCGGTCGAGCGGCTCGGACGAGATGTAGTGCAGGTAGTTGCGCCCCCACGCGCCGTGCGGGAGCCGGCGGCTCAAGGGCTGCATCAGCCCGTGGCGCAGGGAGCGCGGCAGGCGCGCGAAGCCGCTGCGCTTGCGGTCCAGCGCGTAGCGCGTGTAACCCGCGAACACCTCGTCGCCGCCGTCGCCGGAGAGCGCGACCGTGACGAACTGGCGAGCGAGCTTCGAGACCATGTAGGTCGGAATCGCCGAGGAGTCCGCGAACGGCTCGTCGAAATGCCAGACCAGCTCGTCCACTATCTCGCAGATGTCGGGCGTGACGATGAACTCGTGATGGTCGGTGCCGAATTTTTGGGCCGCGACGCGCGCATAGCGCAACTCGTTGTAACTGTCCTCGTGAAAGCCTATCGAGAAGGTCTTGACGGGGCGGTCCATGTGCCGCGCCATCAGGCCGACGACCGCGCTCGAATCAACGCCGCCAGAGAGGAACGCGCCGAGCGGCACGTCCGACACCAGGCGAACACGCACCGCCTCGTCCAGGAGCGCGCGCAATTCTTCGAGGCAATCTTCCTCGCTCCGCGCGGGGTCGGCCTGCTCCAACGCGTAAGGGAAATCCCAGTACTGCTCAACGCGCGGCTCGCCTCCGGGCACGAACGTCAGGTGGTGGCCCGGCGGCAGCTTGTCCACGTCGCGGAAGATGGTCAGCGGGTCCGGCACGTAGCCGAACGTCAGATAGGCGTCGAGCGCTTCGAGGCTCACCTCGCCACGGAACTCCGGGTGCTCGCGCAAAGCCTTCAGCTCCGAGCCGAAAATGAGAGTGCCGTGGCGCGTGACGGTGTAGTAAAGGGGCTTTTTGCCGGCGCGGTCGCGCGCGATGAAGAGGCGGCGCTCGGGCGCGTCCCAGACGGCGAAGGCGAACATGCCGCGCAAATGTTTCGCGCAGTCCGCGCCGTATTCCTCGTAGGCGTGGATGACCGTCTCCGTGTCCGACCGTGTGGCGAACTTGTGCCCGCGCGCTTCCAGCTCCTGCTGCAACTCGCGGTAGTTATAAATCTCGCCGTTGAAGACAATCGTCACTGCGCCGCCGCACCCCGCCATTGGCTGGTGCCCGCCCGCGAGGTCAATGATCGAGAGGCGGCGCATGCCGAGGCCGACCGCGCCCTCGACGAGCGTGCCCT
>DATFCB010000692.1:0-5079 GCA_035253525.1 Pyrinomonadaceae bacterium
GGCTTTGCGGCCGCCGCCCCGCCCGCATTCGCAGGCGCGAGACGGGCGTCGCGTCCTCTTCGCGCTCGCCATCGTCGGCCTCGTTCTGCTCGTCGCGGGCGTACTCCTTTTCAGGTATTGGAAGAAAGCTGAGCCGAAGGCCGAGACGCCCGTAGCGTCGGGCGACGAGTTACAGGTTCACGTCTTGAATGTCGGGCAGGGCGATTCGATCTTAATCGTCGCGCCGGGCGGCAAGTCTGTGCTGGTTGACGCGGGCACGCCCGGCAGCGGCCGCGTCGTGCTCGATGCGATGAAGCGCGCAGGCGTCACGCAATTGGACCTGATGGTCGCGACGCACGCGCACGCCGACCACATAGGCGGCGCTGACGAGGTCTTGCGCCAGACGAAAGTCCGCGCTGTGCTGGACAGCCGCGTCCCCGCCACGACGAAAAACTACGAAGACTTTCTGGAAGCCATTGACCGGAGCGGGGCGAAATACATCGCCGCCCAGCCGGGCCAGAAGTTCGACCTCGGCGGCGGCGCGACGCTGACCGTGCTCGCCCCGATTCAGCCCTTCTTCAAAAAGAACGAGTTGCGCTCCGGCGCGAACGAGCCGAACGCCAACTCTGTCGTCGCGCGCCTCGACTACGGCGACTTCTCCATGCTCCTGACGGGCGACGCGGAGGCGGAAACAGAGGAGCGGCTGATGGCGAGCGGCGCTGAAATACGGGCCAAAATTCTCAAGGCCGGGCACCACGGCTCGCGCTACGCCTCGTCCGCGAAATTTCTTCGCCAGGGCGGGTTCGAGCGGGTCATCATCTCGGACGGCGCGGACAACCGCTACGGCCACCCGAGCCAGGACGCCCTGGACCGTTTCCGGCAACTCGGCATGAAACTACACCGGACGGACCTTGAGGGCGAGATCACCATCGTCTCGCGCGGCCAGGGCTACGAGGTCCGAACCGAGCGCACGCCCGGAGGCGATCTCTGGGCCGGGCGCACGCCGTCCAGAGGTGAAGACACAGCGCGCTCCGAAGACGAGCCTCGCGGACGAGCCAGGCGCGGCGCGAGCAGTCGTTAAACGTGAAAGATAAGCAATCGGGTTTTGAAGTCCCGAGAGGGGACGAAAGCGAAGAGATGAAAAATGGCTGACGCAGACGAGCAACCGAAGCGCGCGGCGTCGAGACAAATCCGCGCGGAGATAGACCGCATCGAAGACAATGACGTGGCCGTGCTCATGGTCGGCGACGACGGCAAGACGCAATGGGACGTGCCCGTCTCGCTGCTCCCCGAAGGCGCGGCGGACGGCGACCACCTGCGCATCACTATCACGCTCGACAAAGAATCCCGCGAGTCAGCTTCGGGTCGCGTCAAGCGGTTGCAGGACAAACTGGCCGCGAAGGGCGGCGCGCAGGACGAGAAGGATTTCAAGCTTTGAAGAGAATCGCTTGGTGCGCAAACGATAACAAATTTGGTTTTCCGCTTAACCTACGTATGAGTGGTAAAATCTCTTTCGCAAGGAGAGGTGACTGCACATGGTGACCATTACATTTCCCGACCGCGACACTGAGAAGCGCGCGCTCGCTTTCTTGCTCGGACGCTTTTCCGGCCGAGTCCTCCGTTCAGGTGAGCATTTAATCCCCGAAGCCGCACTGGAAGCTCTCGCGGACCAGAACATTCCATTCACCGTTAAGGGAAAGACAACTTATGAGCAGCAGATGGCGGCGATTCGAGGTGCTGCTTCCCCTCCAGTTCAATGACGGCCGGAGTGTGCCGCCCGAATGGCTGGCCGAAGCGGTCCTTGAGATCGTGGATTATTTCGGCGCGGCCAGTTACGAGACGTAGAAGGTTGAAGGGCACTGGCGTCACGGCGGGGTTCTCTATCGGGATGATTTAGTCCGGCTTATCGTTGACGCCCCTGATTCAGTTAAGAATCGCCGGTGGATGAAGATGTTTAAGGAACGCTGGAAGGAACGTCTCGAACAAGTTGAGTTATGGATGGTGAGCTACCGCATCGAGATTGAATAAGATGGCAATGGTGCGAACAAAAGGCGGGTGTGGGTGCGCGATAGCCGTGCTGGTGGCGGTGCTCGGCGCGCTCGGGTTTGTCGGCTACAAGTACATCCTGCCGTGGTGGAACAAGAAGCCGCCGGCCCCTTCGGGCAAGGAACTGCTCGTCTACGTGCTGGACGTGGGCCAGGGCGACTCGATTCTCATCGTCTCGCCCGAAGGCAAGACGGTGCTCGTTGACGCGGGCGACGAGAAGAACGGGAAGCGCGTGGTCGAGGCGCTCAAGGCGAAGGGCGTGCAGCAGCTTGATTACTTCGTCGCCACGCACACGCACCCGGACCACATCGGCGGCGCGGCCGAAGTCTTCGCCGCCTTCAAAGTCACGACGGCACTACACAACGATTTCCCGCCGCCCGAGGTGGTCAAGGCGAACGAGGCCGCAGCGACGGCGCAGGCCGGGGACAAGAATCAGGGCAAGCAGAAGCCGCCGCCGCAGCCTGCGCGCGGACGAGGCGGCCGCGTCGTGGAACTCCCGACCGTCAAAGCCTACAACGGGTTCAAGGGCGCGGCGGAAAAAGCTGGCACAGAATTCAAGAAGGCCGAGCCCGAGCAGAAGATTGACCTCGGCGGCGGCGCTATCCTGACCGTCCTCGCGCCGCAGCCGCCCTTCTTCACGCGCGACCAGATCGCGTCATCCCGCAGCGGCAACGAATCGAACGCCAACTCAATCGTCATGCGCCTCGACTACGGCGACTTCTCCATGCTCCTGACGGGCGACGCGGAGGCGCAGACGGAAGACCGCCTCGTCAACAAAGAATTAGATTTGGAGGCGGACATTTTGAAGGTCGCGCACCACGGGTCCAAGTATGCGACTTCGGAAAACTTTCTCAAGCGCGTCAAGGCGAAGGCGGCCGTCATCTCCATGTCGGAGTTCAACCGCTACAGCCATCCGCACCAGGACGTGCTGAATCGCCTGAAGGCTTCGGGCGTGACGGAGCTTTACCGCACGGACTTCCAGGGCGAGATAGAGATTAAGACGACCGGCAGGGTCCAGGACGGCAAGCTCTACGAGATCAAGGCCGCCAAAGAGACCAAGAGCGACCTCTGGATCGGGCGCGAGGGCGAGAAGAACGATTCCTCCAGCTCCGGCTTCATCGCCTACGGCGACTACGGGCCGCCACCGAAAAGAAGGAAGTGATAAGTGATGAGTGATAAGTGATAAGTAAAAGAAAGAGGTTTTAACTTATCGCTTATCACTCATCACTTATCACTTATCACTTATGACTGAGTCTATTTCTTACAGTGATGCAGGCGTCTCGATTGACGCGGCGAACGAGGCGACCGGCAGGATCAAGCAACTGGCGCGGGCGACGTTTAACGCGCGGACACTTTCAGAAATCGGGAGCTTCGGCGGGATGTTCGACGGGGCATTCCCCGGCATGAAGCAGCCCGTGCTGGTCGCGTCGGCCGACGGCGTTGGCACAAAACTGAAAGTCGCGTTCGCGGCCCGCAAGCACGACACGGTCGGGCGCGACCTCGTCAACCACTGCGTCAATGACATTCTCGTCCAGGGCGCGCGCCCGCTCTTCTTCCTGGACTACATCGCGACGGGCGTGCTCTCGCCCGACGTGGTGGCGAGTATCGTCGAAGGCATCGCAACGGGCTGCCGCGAAAATGGCTGCGTGCTCCTGGGCGGCGAGACGGCCGAGATGCCGGGCTTTTACAACGAGGGCGAGTACGACGTGGCGGGCTTCGTCGTCGGCGTCGTTGACCGCGAGAAGGTGATTGACGGGCGCGCCATCAGCGAGGGCGACGCGGTGCTCGCCCTGCCGTCGGTCGGCCTGCACACCAACGGCTACTCGCTCGCGCGCAAACTCTTCTTCGACGTGGCGGGCTTCCATGTTGACACGCGCGTGGACGAACTGGGCCAAACAATCGGCGAGGCGCTCTTGCAGACGCACGCGAGTTACCTGCCCGCGCTCGACGGCCTGCTCGACCGCGGCGTCATCAAAGGTCTGGCGCACATCACGGGCGGCGGGTTGACCGAGAACGTCCCGCGCATCCTGCCCGAGGGGACTGCCGTCCGCGTAAAGCGCGGCACGTGGCCCGTGCTCCCCGTCTTCATGCTCATGCAGAAGTTGGGCAACGTCGCCGACGCAGAGATGTTCCGCACCTTCAACATGGGCGTCGGCATGGTCATCGTCGCCGCGCAGCAAGACGCCGAAGCTATCAAAGCACACTTCGAAGAACGCGGCGAAGCCGTCTACGAAATCGGCCGCGTGACGGAAGGCAACCGCGAAGTCGTCATCGAATAGGTTTCAGGTTCCAGGGTTCAAGTTAAAGACAGAGAACCTGAAACCTGAAACTTGAAACCTGAAACTTTTATGAGAATCGGGATTCTGATTTCGGGGCGCGGGTCGAACATGATGGCGCTGGCGGAGGCGGTCGCGGAGGGGCGCATTCCCGGCGCGGAGATCGCGGTCGTCGTCAGTGACCAAGCGGGCGCACAGGGGCTGGCGCTTGCCGCCGCGCGCGGGATTGAAGCGCTGGCGATTGAGCGGCGCGGGAGGACTCGGGCCGAGCATGACCGCGAAACGATTGCGGCGCTCAAAGAGAGACGCGTCGAGTTGGTTTGTCTGGCGGGCTATATGCGGCTGCTCTCGGCGGAATTCGTCGAAGCCTTCCGCAACCGCATCCTCAACATACACCCTTCGCTGCTGCCCGCGTTCCCCGGGTTGGACCCGCACGGCCAAGCCATCGAGCACGGCGTCAAGTGGACGGGCTGCACCGTCCACTTCGTTGACGAAACGCTCGACGGCGGCCCCATCGTCGCTCAAACAACTGTGCCAGTTCTTGACGACGACACGGTAGAAACCTTGTCGGCGCGCATCCTCACCGAAGAGCACAAGCTCTACGCCGCAGCCGTCCGGCTAGTCACCAGCGGTGAGTATGAAATCGTTGGCCGGCGCGTCCTCAGACGCTTAACGATTCAAAAAGAGAACGGCTGAAATGCGTTGAGCAGTTCTTTGCGCCTTTGCGTGAAATTAACCTCACGCAAAGGCGCAAAGACGCAAAGGGGTTGAGTCAGTT
>DATFCB010000693.1:0-5545 GCA_035253525.1 Pyrinomonadaceae bacterium
GTCCGAGCCTGTGCCGGAATAATTGATGGTGTCTCCCGCGCGGTAGAGCGCGCCTGCCGCGGGCGTTGTGATACTGCCCACGGGCGGCTGGTTACTGACCACGGTCAGCGTCGCCTGGTTGCTCGTCGCGCTCCCGAAAGAGTTGGTCACGACGGCGCGGAACTTCGCGCCGCTGTCGGAAAGCTGCGCGTTACTGAGCGTGTAGCTCGCGGCCGTAGCGCCGGGGATGTTGACGCTGTTTCGCTGCCACTGGTAGCTGAGCGGGGCCGTGCCGGAGGCCGCGACTGTGAAGGTCGCATTCTGGCCCACAGAGACGGTCTTGCTCGCGGGGTGCGTCGAGATGGACGGGGCTTGATTCGCTGTGTAGCGGATTCTGTAGACCACGCCGCCTCCGCCCCTCGCCAGATAGTAGAGGTTGCCGTCGGGGCCGACCTGCAAATCAACCGGCGCGGCGATGCCCGTGGCGAAGGCGCTCGCGGTGTTGTTCGCCGGATTCAACAGGCGTATCCAGCCGCCGCAAAAATCCGCGAAGAAATATTTCCCGACGTAGGTGGCGGGAAATTGATTGATCGCGGGGTTGTAGAAAGTCCCGCCCGTGATGGCACAGCCGGTCGTGTCGGTCGAGCCGTGCTGGTAGGCGAAGAGCGGGCTGCGGTAACTGGGGTTAGTCGTCGTCCCTTCAGTATTGGGCCAGCCGTAGTTCGAGCCGACGATGCCGTCGTTAATCTCCTCCCACGTGTTCTGGCCCACGTCGTTGATGAACATGCGGCCCGTCCCCGGCTGGAAGGCGAACGTGTAGGGGTTGCGCAGGCCGAGCGCCCAGATGGCCTTGTTCTTCCCCGTCGCCGTGTTGAAGAAAGGGTTGTCCGCCGGGAACGTGCCGTCCGCGTTGATGCGCAGGACTTTGCCGAGCAGGTTCGTCAGGGTCTGCGCGTTCGACGGCGTGGCGTTCTCGCCGACGGCGATGTAGAGCTTGCCGTCCGCGCCGAAGTGCAACGCGCCGCCGTTGTGATTCGTCGCGCCCGAGAGGTTGTCCAGGTCGAGGATAACGACTTCGCTCCCCGCGACGGCCACGTCGCCGCTGGCCGTGAAACGGCTGACGCGGTTGTGCCTGGGCGACGAAGGGACCGTGTAGTAGACGTAGACGAAGTGGTTCGTGTTGAAATTCGGGTCGAAGGCGATGCCGAGCAGGCCGCGCTCGCCCGACGCGTCCGTGGTCACGGTCAGGAAGGGCGTCGCCAGGAGTGTGCCATTTTTGATGACGCGGAGTTGCCCGCCCTGCTGGCAGACGAACAGCCTGCCGTCCGGCGCGAACGCCATCGCCGTCGGGCTCGACAGGCCGCCCGCGACCAGCGTCTCGGCGAAGCCCGCGGGCAGAGTCGCCGCCCGCGCGGAAGCCGTGAATAAAAGCAGGAGAAGCAGAAGAGCGGAAACGCAATGAACGCGGAGCAAACGGCGACGACCTGTAAACGTCATGACGACAACCCTCACGTAGAAAGACACACCAAGCCTGAAGCGCCGGCCGAGGAGCGTCCGGCGAATCTTCAGAACAGAATAATTTCAATCACTCGTCTAGGGGCTTGAGAGTCTGGGGGTTTTGGACGCAGATTATTCTAAAGAAGTTTCGCGGCAATTACCAGAACTGTCCGAACTCGCTCCGGCCTAAAAGTTCAACGCACGCGCCGTCTCTTCAATCGTCGCGTAGAGTTGCGCGCGTTCGCGCTCGTCGGTTGATTGCCTGTAGGCGGTTAGAGCTTCCTTGAGGGCGGCGAGGTCTTTGTAGACGCCCGCGTTCTCAATCGGCGGCGTCAGGTAGGAGATTAATTCGGCGTAAGAGCGGCGCTTGGCGATGGAGCCCTCGGAAGGGTTGTTGACGCTGTAGACGTAGACGTTCGGCAACTCTCCGATGAGACGGTCGGGCCAGCACTTGTCGGAAAGTCCGACCTGCTTGCCCGGCATGAACTCCATGGCCCCGTGCGTCCCCATGTGTACGACGGCGTCTGCGCCGAAAACTTTCTCGACGTAGGTGTAAAGCGCCATGAAGCCGTGGTGCGGCGCGCCGCTGCGGGCCATCAGGAGGCGCATGGGGTCGCCCTCGTAGCCGAAGGTCGGCTGCACGCCCAGAAAGAGGTTGCCGAGCGTGACGCCGTGAATCAAAAGCTCGCCGCGCGCCGAGTTGATTAAGCCTGGGGCCGCGCCCCACTCCGCCTCTACGTCCGCGACGTGAGAACACAGACGCCTGTACTCGTCAACGCTCATGCGGTGGGCCACGTTCAGCATCGAGCCGATTTTTTCCGAGTTCCCTTCAAGCAGCAGCTCGCGCAGCTCGTCCGCGCTCGGCGGGACTAACACCTCGTAGCCTTCGCCCTTCAAAGAGCGCAGCAATTCCCACACGCTCGGGAAAACGTCCAGGTCCGCGGCTGTGCCAATATTTCCCTTGTTCGGCGGGAAGCAGAAGACCAGGACCGCCAGCTTCAGGCTCGCGCGCTCCGCCGTCTGCAAACGGTTCCAACGACCCAGCCGACGCGCTAACCGCACGCAGCGGTCTTCCAGTGGGACTGGCTCGCACCCACCTGCGCGCAGGCCGCCATACACGAAAGGTTCCGTCGCACCGTCTAACTCCGGGATGGCGATCTGCATCCCGGCCTGCACAGGGTTCAGGCCGGTCAAAGAATCCTGCCACGCCTCAACCGTCTGCACGTCTAAACTCACGGCCGAGCGAAACGGGCGATTCAACTCGCGCAGGAACCTGACGGCCGCGGGGCTGTCGTTCATCGCCGGCCCGCCTACGAAGCTGAACCCCGTCAGCGACACGATTTGACTGACGCGCGAGCGTTCACCGCCTATCGTGCCACGTCCGTTGTCGGTTTGACTTCTGACTTCTGACTTCTGACTCCTGTCTTCTTCGAGAAAATATTTCTCGCAAGCCTCGCGGTTGTCCATCAGCGTCGAGATGACAGGCAGGACGGCCAACCCTTCGGCCTCTATCGCGCGAATCAAACCGTCGTAAGCCTTGCGCGTGTTGCTCACGATCTGCGGGCGCATCAGGAGCAGGCCGATTGTCTTCGACGGATGAAGCGCGGACTTACCGTTGCGCCGCTCATACCATTTCCTGTAAGCCGTGAACGATTCAAAAAGCGCAGGCGCGTCAGGATGATAGACGGCGACCGCGGGCACGCGCTCCGGCGGCGGCACTTTGATTTCGTCGCAGTCCACAGCGGGCACGTAATGCTTGATGCTGTAAAGCAGCATCGAGCGTATGTTGGCGGGCGTAGGCTGTAGGAAGTAGCAGAAGAGTTGCAGGTAGTGTTTGGCGTCGCGCAGCCGCCCCGCCCCTGGCACAAAACGCAGGAGCGCGGGCAGGCGGTCAACCAACTTCAGATACTGCGTGTGGCTGCGCCGCTTCTTCGCGCGGTGCGCGCGCGCCTGCTCGCCCATCCACGAGCCGACCCTGCTAATCAGACTTTCGGCCTTGCCCTCGCCGTCTCCCACAGTCCCCGCGTCACGCTTTCCGCCGAACAGCCGCCCGAAGTTTAGACGCCCCATGCGCGTCCGCCGCATCAACTCCGGCATGCAGTTAATGACGACGACCGCGCGATGCCGCGCCTCGTATCGCCCCAGCGCTTCGAGGAGACGTGTGGCGTTCTCGCCATCCATCACATGAATCACGAAGACCACATCGGCCGCGCCCAGGTCGCGCTCGACATCATTCCACGCGCCCTCAGTCAGACTCGCCCCGAAGTTGTACGCCGCGACACGCAACGAGAGCGCGTACTCGCGATTAATCTCCCGCTCCGCCTCCCTGAGCGGCGCGAGAAGACTCGACCCGACGTAGAAGACAGTGATGTTCAAGCGACTCCCTCTATCTGGTCTTCCAACCCCGCGAAAATGTCTCTCAACTCTGCCAGCACGTTTTCCTCCGCAGCCCAGTAACCGCGACCGTGCGCTTCCAGAAGTCTCCCGACGAGGGCGCGCGCAGAGTGCGGGTTAAGATGGCGCAGGCGGTCGAGCATCTCGCGGTCGAGGACGAAGGTCTTAGCGACTTCCGTGTAGACCCAGTCGTCAACCGCCCCGGCGGTGGCGGACCAGCCGAAGGTGTTGCTGACGTGGCTCTCGATTTCGGCCACGCCGCGGAAGCCGTGCTTGAGCATGCCCTCGTACCATTTCGGATTAAGTGTCTTGGCGCGCGTTTCGAGCCTGATGGTCTCTTCGATTGAGCGGATTTTCAGGTCGCGCGAGAGCGCGTCCGAGAGGTAGACGGCCGGGCGCTTGGCCGCGCGCTTCTCGACGGCCTTCGTGACGCCCCCCAGGTATTCAAAATAATGGTCCACGTCCGTGATCCCTATCTCGAACGTGTCTATGTTCTGGTACGTCGCCTCGACGCGGGCGAGCGCCCTGTCCATCGCGCGCCGCGCCTCGCGCCCCTCGACCGCGCGGCCCTCGGCGTCACGCCCGTAGGCGAAGCACTTGCGCGTCACGAAGAGATCGCCGAGCGTGTCGTCCTCGTCCCACTGCGAATCCATCACCATGAAGTTGACGTTCGTCCCGTAGTTCCCAGGCGCGTTCGAGAAGACACGCAGCGCCGCCTCGTCGAAAGAATTTGAGCCGGCTTTCATCTCCTCGACGACGTTGCGCCGGACGAAGTTCATCTCGGCGGGCTCGTCCAGTGAGGCCACGGCGCGCACGGCCCTATCGAGTAGATTCATCGTCGCGCCGAAGAGGTCGCGGAAGATGCCGGAGACGGTCATCACCACGTCAACGCGCGGGCGGCCCAGGGTTTCGAGCGGGATGACTTCCACACGGGTCGCGCGGTTGACGGAGTCGCGCAACGGGCGCACGCCCAGGAGCCACAAGGCTTGCGCCACGCCCTCGCCCTGCGTCTTGATGTTGTCTAACCCCCAGAGCACGAGCGCCATCGCGCGCGGGTAACGCCCGTGCTCGCTCAGGTGGCGTTCGAGCAGGCGCTCCGTCGTGTGGCGTGCGCGCATGTAGGCGATGTCCGAAGGGACCGTGTAGGGATTGACGGCGTGCGTGTTGCGCCCGGTCGGCAGGATGTCAGGGTTTTGAACTATGTCCGCGCCCGGCCCAGGCTCTATGTATTCGCCGCGCAAGGCGCGCAAGAGGCTTTCAAGTTCATTGTTGGTCGAGAGCTGTTCGCAGAGGCGCGCGAGCAGCGCGAAGACTTTTCGCGACTCTTCCCTTTCCACGCGCGCGGTCTCTTCGAGCCAGACGCACGCCGCTTCCGCGCCGGCGCGCTCGAAAAGCTCAAGGGAGGCGCGGACGATCTCGTCAACGCGCTCCCGTTCGCGTAGGCGCGCTTCATTATGTTTTCCGGTTTCGAGCAATTCCATGTAAGGAACGAAGCCGCAGCCTTCGGCGACGAGGTCCGGCAAAGCGCGCGCCCCCGCTTCGGGCCTGTCAAAGGAGGCGACCATACGCAGCATGTCGAGGCGCGCGCCCGTCTCCGGCGCGCGGCCGAGCACGTGCAGCCCCGTCGGGATCAAACGCTGCTCGATCTCTACGACCTGCTCGTAAAGCTCAAGCA
>DATFCB010000694.1:0-11108 GCA_035253525.1 Pyrinomonadaceae bacterium
CCACCGACCACTGACCACTGTTTTTCTCCCCCGTGACAATCTCTTTTTCTCTTTGCTATACTCGGTTCTGGCGTTGCTCTTGTCGTCCTGCCCTGACGAGAGCCGCCCGCGTAAGTTCTGACCCAAACTTTGGCCGCCCCTCACGAATGACTCCCACGTCATTATTGTATTGACCCCGAGGTCTGAGATTTCGCCGGACTTGTTCCCCGAGGTGGCGGCTGCGGCCCCAACGTCAAAGATGAAACCCGACCCGACGCGACCAACAGTTCTCGCCGTCAACGACGAGCCTAAAGTGCTTGAGCTTCTGACCGTGCTTTTAGAGCACGAGGGCTACAAGGTGCTGACGGCCAGCAACGGCCGGCGCGCCCTCGAATTGGCACAAGCACACGAGCCCGACATCGTCGTCAGCGACGTGGTCATGCCCGAGATGGATGGGCTTGAATTCTGCCGCCAGCTCAAGCAGGACCCGCGCACACGGGACGTGCCCGTGCTGCTCGCCAGCGCCGTCCGCACGGGCAAGCGCAACAGCCTGCATGCGCTGACGGCCGGCGCGGACGACTTCCTCGAAATGCCTTTCCGCCGCCAGGAGCTGCTGGTCAAGGTCGCGCGCCTGGCCGAGCGCCACCGCGTCGAGCGCCACTACCGCGAGATCGTCGAGGAGGCCGCCGACATCATCTACACGCGCGACATGGAAGGCCGCCTGACGAGCATCAACGAGGCGGGCGCGCGCTTCTTCGGCCGCCCTGCCGCCGAGTTGGTCGGCGCTCATCTGAGCGACCTGCTCGGCGAGGAGGCCGCCGCCGCAGACATCATCGAGGCGGCAGCGCAGGTACGGGACGAGCCCTATCGCTCGCTTCACCTCCTCAAAAACGCGCGGGGGGTTCCGCGCTATCTCGAAGGCGTCATCACGCTCGTCCGCGATGCCGAAGGGCAGCCGACCGGCGTGCGCGGCGTGGTGCGCGATATCACCGAGCGCGTCCAGGCTGAGCAGGCCATGCGCGAAAGCGAAGAGCGCTACCGCGCGCTGGTCGAGCAGTCGCTGGACGGAATCCTCCTTATCGAGCCGGAGACGAAGCGAATCCTTGAGGCTAACCCGTCCTACCAGAGCCTACTCGGCTACACCGCGGAAGAACTCGCGGAGTTGATGCTCTACGACGTGACGGCCACCGAACCCGAAGCCGTTGACGAGAACGTCCGTCACGTCCTTTCCGAGGAGCACTCGTCCCTGGGCGAGCGCCGTCACCGCCGCAAGGACGGCTCCCTGGTTGACGTAGAGGTCAGCGTGAGCCTCATCTCCTACAGCGGCAAGAAAGTCCTCTGCGCCGTCGTGCGCGACATCACCTCACGCAGACAGGCCGAGGAGGCCGTTCGCCGGAGCGAGGAGCGCTACCGCGAGCTATTAGAGAACGCCAACGACATCGTCTACACGCACGACCTCGAAGGGAACTTCACCTCGCTCAACAGGACGGGCGAGCGCGTGACGGGCTATGCGCGCGAGGAGGCCGCGCGGATGAACATCGCGCGCGTGGTCGTCCCCGAACACCTGGAGAAAGCGCGCGAGATGATCGCGCGCAAGCAGACGGACGAAGTCTCCACCATCTACGAACTGGACATCATCGCCAAGGACGGACGGCGCGTGCCGCTCGAAGTCAGCTCGCGGCTCATCTACGAGGAGGGCCGCCCCGTCGGCGTGCAAGGCATCGGCCGCGACGTGACGGAGCGCAAGCGCATCGCCGCCGAGCTTCAAGCGTCTGAGGCCGAGATGCGCGCCCTGTTCGCGGCCATGCCGGACGTTATCCTCGTGCTCAACGCCGAAGGCCGCTACCTCAAGGTCGCGCCGACGAACCCCGGACTTCTCTACAAGCCCTCGGCCGAACTGATCGGCAAGCGGCTGCACGAAGTCTTCCCGCGCGCGCAGGCCGACCACTTCCTCAGTCACATCCGCCGCGCGCTCGAAACCGGCCAGCCCGTCAACGTTGACTACAGCCTGACGATTGAAGGCGTGGAGAGCTGGTTCGAGGGGACCGTCTCGCCGATGCTGGACGATTCCGTCATCTGGGTGGCGCGCGACATCACGGAGCGCAAGCGCAGCGAGGCCGCGCTTCAACAGCAGGCCGAGCGCGAGGCCGTCATCAACCGCATCTCGCGCGCCGTGCGCCGCTCGCTCGACACCACGGTCGTCTTCCACACGGCCGTACAGGAGTTGGGCTCTTACCTCGGCGTGGACCGCTGCTCGCTCTTCATGATCGAGGAGCAGGCCGGGCGCGTGCGGATGGTGGCGGAGTATCACGCGCCCGGCGTGCGCCCGGCCCAGCGCGACTTCCCGCTCGCGAAGATCAAGACCCTGGTGGACTCCGTTGACCGCCAGGGCGTGATGGTCTTTAACGACGCGGCGGCCGACGCCTGGATGGGTACGTTCTACGAGGAAATCCTCAAGCCGGCCGAGGTCAAGTCAATCATGTACGTCGCCATCAGGACCGGCGAGGAGATGCCCGCGGCCTTCGCGTTCTCGACGACGCGCAGCTTCCGGCAGTGGCGCGAGGCGGACATTGCGCTCGCACGCGCCGTGGCCGACCAGACGGGGCTCGCCATCCGCCAGGCCGAGTTGTTCCAGAAGGCCGAGGCGACTTCGGCCCGCGAGGCGCTCATCAACCGCCTGAGCCTCGCCATCCGCGCCTCGCTGAGCTTGCCCGATGTCTTGAGCACGGCGACGCGCGAGCTGGGGCGCGCGCTTAAAGCCTCGCGCGTGCACCTCTACATGTACGACCCGCAGAACCCGCTCGTCCACGCCGAGCACGAGTACGTCGCGCCGAACTCTTCGAGCGTCCGCCACCTGGAGATGAGCTTCGAGGAGCCCATCGCGCAGCGGCTCCTTCGTAGCCCTCGCCCCATCGTCATCTCGGACGCGCTCAACTATTCGGAAGGCCCGGCCGAGTTCAATGAGCAGGTGCGAGAGCACGCCGCCCAGGTCCGCCTGCGCTCGCAGATTCTGTGCCCGCTCATCGTCAACGGCCGCTTCCGCAGCGCGCTCTGCATACACCAGACGGACCGCGTGCGGCGCTGGACCGAGGATGAGGTCGCGCTGGTCGAGGCCGTCGCCTCGCAGATTGCCACTGGGATAGCGCAGGCCGAGCTTTTCGAGATGACGGGCCGGGCCAAGAAGGAGTGGGAGACGACTTTTAACGCGATGTCGGACGGCATCTTCATCTTCGACAACGCGGGCCAGTTGATTCGCGTCAACCGCGCGGGGGCGGCGATGGAGGACACCTGGCCCCACCTCATGCTCGGCCGCCGCTGCTGCGACATCCTGCGCACGAGCGAGGGCAATACCTGCATCGTCGAGAAGACCATCAACGAAGCCCGCAGCGTGACCATCGAAATCATCCCTGAGCGCTTCAACCGCCCGCTCCTTGTCACCTGCGAGCCGATTATCGAGCGCGGAGACTTTATCATCGGCGCGGTCTGCACGGCGCGCGACCTCTCGGAACTGAGGAAGGCCGAGGCGAAGGCGCGCGAGCACCAGATGCTCCTGACGAACATCCTGGAGAGCGCGCGCGAAAGCATCTACGCCGTGGACACCGCCGGACGCTTCCAGTGGTGCAACCGCGCGACGCTCGAAGCGACCGGCTATAGGTCCGAGCAGTTAATCGGCCACTCGTTTTTGGACATCACTTTCGAGGCCGACCGCGAACCGGCCCGCGAGCATTTCGCGCGCACGCTCGAAGGCAAGCCGCAAACTTACGAGGCGCGCTTCTTCTCGCGCGACGGTGTCTTGCGCTACGCGCTCTTCGACACCGCGCCGCTCGTCGTGGAGGGGCGCACGACCGGCGTGCTCGGCATCGCGCGCGACATCACCGAACAGAAACAGGAGCGGCAGCGCGCCGCGCAGGCCGACAAGCTGCGCGCGCTCGGCCAGCTCGCCTCCGGCGTGGCCCACGACTTCAACAACGCGCTCACGGCCATCCTCGGCCGCGCGCAGTTGATGCGCCGCCAGGTGATTGACGATTCGCTCACGCACAATTTGGACGTGATTCAGACCGCCGCCGAGGACGCCGCCGCCACCGTCCGCCGCATACAGACGTTCGCGCGCCAGTCGCCGGCCAAGGAGTTCGAGACGCTCGACGTGAGCCGGCTGCTCGCGGACGCCGTGGAGATCACGCGCACGCGCTGGCACAACGAGGCGCGCCTGCGCGGCCAGCTCTACGCCGTCGAGCTGGAGACGGAAGGCCCCGTCTACGTCTCCGGCATCGCCTCGGAGTTGCGCGAGGTCTTCGTCAACCTGATCGTCAACGCGGTGGACGCCATGCCCGCGGGCGGCCAGCTCTTAATCGGCTGCGAACGCACGGACGAGGGCGTGCGGCTGCGCTTCGCGGACTCCGGCACAGGGATGCCCGAAGAGGTGCGCGAGCGAATCTTCGAGCCTTTCTACACGACGAAGGGAGCGCACGGAACGGGGTTGGGCCTCGCCGTCAGCTACGGCATCATAGAGCGCCACGAGGGGCGTATCGGCGTCGAGTCCGAAGTCGGGCGCGGCACGACTTTTCAGATAGATTTGCCCGCGGCCGAGTTGGTCGAGGCGGGCGGGGGCAGGCCCGCATCGTCGGTCGAAAGTCTCAGCCTGAGCGTGCTGGTGATTGACGACGAGCTGTTCGTGCGCGAGACGCTGGCCGACATGCTCACTATCCTGGGCCACCGCGTCCGTGCGGTCGCGGGCGGGCGCGAGGGACTGAGGGAGCTTTCCGAACGCAACTTCGATCTGGTCTTCACGGACCTCTCGATGCCGGAGATGGACGGCTGGGAGACTGCGCGCGAGATTCGCCGCCGCGGGTCGGACGCGCCCGTCATCCTCATCACCGGCCACGGCGCGGCCACCCCCATCGCCCCCGGCGACAAAGACCTCGTCAACGGCATCATCGGCAAACCCTTCGACTTCGATCAGGTCGCCGAAGCGATAGCCCACGCAACGGAAAAAACAGTGACGAGTGACAAGTGACGAGTGACGAGTTAAAGACAAGCTCTTACTCGTCACTCGTCACTGTTTTACTTCTCTCCCCGCTCTTTTTCGACTTCTGTTTCGAGTTCGACGACGAGTTGGCGGATGCTCGGTTGATCCATTGGCTCCATGAGGCGGAGCGCTTCATCTAAGACGCGGCGCTGGTGTTCGGGCCAGCCGGGGCGGCCCGCGACGCTGCCCAGCTCGCCCGTGTAGTAACCGCAGCGCGGGGGGCGGACCATTTCGACGACATCTTTTTGAACCGAGAGCGTCATCGTCGGGATGCGCTCCAACTCCAATCCGCGCGCGACGAGCGAGATTGATTGGTGGCACAATCGCGAGGCGGGGACGAGCAGCGCGGCCTGCACCTCGTAGCGCTTCACGCGTTCGATAAGGCGCGGCAGCATCTCGTCCACGAGTTTGCCCGCGTCCGGGATGTGCCCGCAGAAACTCCACCAGACAGGGTTCAACTGCCCTATGATCCCGTTGCTCTCAAACTCCGCCAGGCGGTCTATCGGGACTTGCGCGTTTCGGTCACGGGTCACGGCCGCCGTATCCCAGCCGCGCGCGCAGTAAAGTAAGTCCTCCGCCTCGACCTCGCGTGGCAGTTCGCGGAAGCGCGTGTCGCCGCCGACCGCGTTCACGTCGAAGGAGTCCGTCCCGTTGATGTACGCCCCGGCCGACGTGATGAGCGCCATATTCATCATCGGCAGCGCGCGTCGCGCCGGGGTGAAGGGCGCGCGCCTGTTCACGACGAACGGGTAATCGCCGCCCACGTCGCTGCGCGGGCTGCCGCGCGTGCGGCTCTCCTGCCAATGCTCGTAGCGCCTGCGCCACTCGTCACTTCGCTCGATTATCTCCATCGAAAGATTCCCCTCTTGATTGTAGATGTCATCTGCTTTTCCGCCTCGCGATCAGCAGCAGCGCGGCGGCCGCCGCCACGATGCCCACGGCGAGCGCCGTCACCGAATAGCCGTGCCAGGCACCGAACGTCAGGCGCAACGGATCGTCCGCCGTCACGTCGTCAATCGGCCGCCCCATCGCCGCCCGAAGCTGAACCATTCGCGCCGCGATGACCCACTGCCCGACGCCCGTCACGATTGCCACCAGCGCGAGCGAGATTGTCTCCGCCAGAAAAGCGCGACGGCTGACACCGCGCCTGAACAGAAACGCGCTCAGGAGCAGCACGAGGGCGATGACAAAGCCGCTCGTGTTCAGAAGCGCCAGCGTGCGCGTCACTATTGAGCCCGCCGCCTCGTTCGCGTAAGGGACGCCGCGTGCGCGCAAGATAGCGAACGCGCTCGGCGCGACCGTAGCGCTGAAGAAGACCGCGCCGCCCAGCCAGAGAGCGATTAAGAGCAGACGCACGTCGCGCACGAGCGTCGCGAGCCGCCCGCTGCTTTCGCCGGCTCCCGCGTTCACTCCCGCCCTGCTTTCAACGGCCTCCGCGCTCATCGCTAATCATACTCCATCAAGACGGGCATCAGGCGAATCCTGGGAAGCGTCATCTCAGGCTGTGCCAATTCGCGCGGGTCCGGCCCCGCAGTGAGCCAGGAGAGAGCGCGGTCTAGCTGCGCCTGGTAATCCTCAAGGTCGAGCGACATAAAACTTCGGACGCCGAGGCGCGCGAACTTCTCTTTCGCCATCTGGTACATGCGCCGCGCCGCGCCCGGCCGCCCGATTTCCAGATGGTGAAAGGCCACAGCCGACTGAATCATTGCTTGCAGGAAGAGTTTTTCCGCCGGGCCGACCTCGCCCATCCAGCGGTCCTCCCACGCATCGTGCGCCGCGTGAAACTCGCCCTCGTTGAAGAGGTCAATCCCGGCGATGTACTCGACCGGGTAGGCCGCGACGTGTGCCTCCGTGTACGCTGCTTCAGAACTCAACTGACTCACCGACTCACCCCCTTTGCGCCTCCAGCGCCTCCAGCGTGAGTGATCTATTTTTTTCACGCAAAGCCGCAAAGCCGCAAAGAGTTGAGTTTGGATTAAAACCTTCAGGGGGCCGTCATGTATAAAGGCTTACTCGCCTGCCCGCCGAGCAGACATTTCGCGTGCACGACCTGCATCACGGCCTCCGACCAGGCCAGGTAATCTTTCACCACGCGGTCGTTGAGGCCGCCGTAAAAATCCAGGTAAGTCCAGTCATGTTTCCCGAGCCAGTTCTCTTGATTGGCCCAACGCGTGACAAGGCCACCCCACGCGCGCGGGCTCCACTGGCACAGATAATCCCCGTACATCACCGCCACTTGATCGTACTCGTAGCCCGTGAAGACCATGTGCGTCTCGCTCAGGAATTTTTGCACCTGGCCTTCGGCCGTGACGTAGAGCCTGTCGGGCAGCGGCCTAGCTTTAACGGTACGCGGGACGGTCACAAAGCAGACCTCGTGGCTCAACTCCGCGTGGCGCAGGATGAGCGCAGCCTCCGTCTCCGACGACTCCCCGGACATGACGCGGAAGACAGCGTCAACGAAGGGGACGCCGCGGTCCAGGGTCAGAATTTTGTCAGCGTCTTCCATTCGGCAATTAACCGACGAACACAACGGCTTCAGACCTTCTGATTCTGGTTCAATCTGGACGCGATGACTTTCGCGGCGGTCGCGCCCGCGCCGACCGCGCCCGCGACGGTCGGCGCGAGCGGATTGGAAACGTCGCCGACGGCGAAAACATTGCCGACGCTTGTCTCCTGCTCGCCCGTCGTGACGACGTAACCGCGCTCGTCCACGTGCAACTGTTCTCGAAACAACTCCGTGTTCGGCTCGACGCCGACGCGCACTATCACGCCCTTGACGGCCATCTGGAAAGGCTTGAGCGCGCCCTCGCGCATGATCTCCACGGCCTCGACCTCCGTCTCGCCGATGATGCGTCGCACGACTGCTTCCTTAAAGACCGTGATGCAATGCTCACCCCGAAGGCGCTCGACGAACTCTGCCCGCGCGCGCAGTCTCTTCCCGCGGTGCACGAGCGTCACGGTCGCGCAAACCTCCGCGAGCAGCAGCGCGTTCTCGGCCGCGGCGTCGCCGCCCCCAATCACACAGACATCAAGGCCCGCGAACAGGTCGCGGTCGCGCTGACCCGACTCCATCACGCCGCGCCCCGCGAGTTCCATTTCGCCCGGAATGCCCAGCCGCCGGCGGCGCACGCCCGTGGCGAGGATGAGGCTGATGGCCTGTAGCTCCTCGCCGCTTCGGAGCGCGACGCGCTTTGCGAGCAGGTCAACGCTCTCGATCTCGACTCCCGTCCATAAGTCGAACTCCGCGCCCTCGACCTGCTCCGCGAATTGGTCGCTCAGCTCGCGCCCGCTTCCTGCGCGCACTCCCAGATAATTTTCAATCGGGTTATAGACCGACAACAACTGCCCGCCGACTTCCGCCCCCGCTTCGAGCACGAGCGCGTCCAGCCCCAGCCCGTCACACCACATGGCGGCCGACAACCCGGCCGGCCCCGCACCGATGATGATGACATCAAGCATAACAGCACTCGGCAGTATAAGCAGCTTTGCCCTTTCTGCCTACTGCCTGCCGCCCACAGCCTACTGTTTTTTCGCCACTATCTCCGCCGTGCGCCGCCGGTGGCCCTCTTCGGTTGATGCGCCTTCGTAGTCGTGCAGGATTTCCCAGCCGCGAAACTCTGCGCGCAGCTCGCCCGGCCCGAACAGGTACGCGGGGTTCATCTCCTTCGCGCAGGGGTCGTCGTCCGTCATGTGAATCGCGACAACGGCGAGGCCGCCACGGCGCACGCCCGCGCGGATTTGCGGAAAGAGGTCGCGCTGAAGGTAGTAGAAGACGCCGACGAGGTCGTAAGCATTCGCCTCAATCTCGAACTCCCCGCGCTCAAGGTCCGCCACGCGCCAGTCAACGCTGACCCCGCGCAACTGTGCCAAAGTCTTCGCCAACTCTATCCCGACAGTTGACGCGTCCACGGCCGTCACGCGCCAGCCGCGCTCGGCCAGAAAAATCGCGTGCCGCCCTGGGCCGCAGGCGAGGTCGAGCGCGCGACCGGGCCGCAACTCGGAAACGGTGCGGACGAGGAGCGGCATCGGCTCCTTGATGATGTGCTCGCCGCGCCCGTAGCGCTCGTCCCAATCAGTCACGTTCTCGCCGCCCCGACCTCTTCGGTTTCACTGAGCGCGACCCCAAGCTCGCGCGCGACACGTTCGGGCGAGAGCGCGGAGGCGCACAACGTCCCCGTCCGATCAAGAAACTTGATGGCCGACGCCAGCTCTTCGCCGTCCAAAGTCCAATGCCCCCGCACGCTTCCTGCGTCTGCGTCGCCGCTTCGTTCGAGTTCGTTCAGCCGCTCGATTAGCTCCGTAAAGTCGCGCCGCTCGACGCGCGGGCGCACCGTCGTTTCGGCCCAGGAGTAGTAAGGATAGTCAACGCGGTAGCCCCAGCCGTTCATCATCGGCAGGGCGATGAGGTAAAGGCGGCCGCGCGCGTTGGCGGAGATGGCCGTGAACGGCGCGTTGTGCCGCGTCGGGCTGAAGCCGTGCGAGCCGTAGAGGCCGGGCGCGAGCGTCACGAGCGAGAGCCCCGTCGTCTCGTCCTCTTCGACCGACGATTGACCGCTCGCGAAACTCTCCAGGGCGTCCTCTATGCGCTGCCAGACATCGCGCCACAGGAATTCGTACTCGTCCGTGCGCGCGATGACGCGCTCGACTTCAGGGAGGACAAGATCGTAGAGCCGCGCCTCGTTCGTCACAGGTGCGCCCGCCAGGTGGCGTGCCAGGGGCGAGCCCTTGTCTTCGCCTGGGATGACGGCGTCCGAGCCTTGAATGACGATGCTCGCGCGCACACCGTCCCGGCTTGAATACTCCGAAAAGTCGCCGGCCTCGGCGGCCGCAATCAGCTTCTCGCGCAGGTTCAAAGCGCGCTCGCCCACGAGCACGGTCCAGACGGAGAGCACGCCGTCCGTGTCGAAGTGGTTGTTCGTGACTAGCTCTACGCCTTCGGTCAAACGCTCGCGCTCGGGAGAGCCGACGAGGTTGAGCGCGATTTCGGTGGAGGTGTCGGCCTTGACCTCGGTGGGAGTGCGGTTCCCCTCCCAGTGCGAAAAGTGAATGCTGTTGGAAACGGTCCCATCCACGGAGAGCTTGCGGACGGCTTCAAGCCCCGCGTGGTAATACTCGAATCTCATTTGTGAATCACCTCGAAAGGTTTGGCTGTTTGACGCTGCCCAGGTTTGCAACGCAGTTTATCTCATCTTCGCACCAAGAGAAACTATCAAGAACCTGTTTCTCAAACTCAACACCTTTGCGCCTTTGCGACTTTGCGTGAGATGTTTTGGTTTTCTCTCGCAAAGGCGCAAAGACGCAAAGGTGTTGAGTCAAATTTGACTGGCGGAAAAGCGAAGTTGTATGCTCGCGCCTCGACAAAACATTCTTCAGAGGGGCTTGGAAAATGGAAGAGATTACGGCGAAGGAACTCAAGCGGCGGCTGGACGGCGGCGAGGACATACAGATCATAGACGTGCGCGAGCCGAACGAGTACGCGTACGCGCGCATCCCCAACTCCGTGCACATCCCTTTGGGCCAGGTCTTGAACCGCATGTCCGAGATTGACCCCGCGCGCGAGACGGTTGTCCACTGCAAGATGGGCGGGCGCAGCGCACGCGCCATAGAGGCGCTGACGCGCGCGGGCTTCCAGGGCAAGCTGATAAACCTGGCGGGCGGCATCACGGCCTGGTCGAACGACGTTGACCCGAGCGTGCCGAAATACTGACGAGGTCGGTCACTATTTTCAATCGTCCCTGACGGGACAAAATTCTTCTTCTCAATCACTCTCTTTAAATACTTCGTCCGGCGGCGCGGCCCGCGCGTCTAAGAAGACGGCACAGGGGGTCGCCCGAAGACAAGCTCAGACGACGAACTCCGGGCTTGCGGCACGGGCGATGTGCGCCGCGAGCCCAGGGCGTAGTGTCGCCTCTCCTCCGACTCGACGGCGGCCCCGCACGACGAACAATCTTTGAAGTCATGGAGGAATGAATTGATGAGAAGTTTAATTTTCAGAGGCGCGCTGTTTTCAATCCTGTTGTTGGCGATTGCCGGCTCGGCCGCGCCGGAGGCTAGCGCGGCTGACACGCGTGGCCGCATAGACCGGCACGAGCGTAGAGAGCTT
>DATFCB010000695.1:0-12051 GCA_035253525.1 Pyrinomonadaceae bacterium
TGCGACGTGCGGCCCTTCGAGCCAGATGGTCGAGAGGGGCGGCAGCGTCAACGCGGCCGAGAGGGGTTGGTCGTGCCAGGGCACTTCTTCGGCCGTGATAAATTCGACGCCGCCCGCGTCGCCGCCGCCGTAGCGCGCCGCGTCTGTGTTCAGGATTTGCCTGTATTGACCTGCCAGGGGAAGCCCCAGGCGGTATCCTTCACGGGCGATGGGGGAGAAGTTGCAAACGCAGACGACCCTTTGCTCCCCCGCTTTCGACTTGCGTACGAACGCAGCCGTGTTGCCCTGCGCGTCGTTGGCTTCGAGCCACTGGAAGCCCGCCGGGTCCGCGTCCGATTCCGAAAGCTCTTCGTGCTCTGCGTAGAGACGATTCAAATCGGCGATTAAAAGTTGCAACCCCTTATGCTCAGGCTCGTCCAGCAGGTGCCAGTCCAGACTCTGCTCGTTGTTCCACTCACGCCACTGGCCCAACTCGCCGCCCATGAAGAGCAGTTTCTTGCCCGGGTGTGCCCACATGTAGCCGTAGAGCGCGCGCAGGTTGCCGAACTTCTGCGAGCGGGTGCCGTGCATCTTGTTGATCATCGAGCCCTTCATATGCACGACCTCGTCGTGCGAGAGCGGCAGGATGAAGTTCTCGCTCCAGGCGTAGAGGAAGCCGAAGGTCAGGCAGTTGTGAAAGTATTGGCGGTAGAGCGAGTCTTTAGCGAAGTACTGAAGCGTATCGTGCATCCAGCCCATGTTCCACTTGAAGTCGAAGCCGAGGCCGCCTTCCGAAACGGGCCGGCTGACCATCGGCCACGAGGTTGACTCTTCCGCGATCATCATCACGCCGGGGTGGCGCGCGTGAACGACCACGTTCAACTCTTTCAGGAATTCAATCGCGTCCAAATTCTCGCGCCCGCCGTAGCGGTTCTGGACCCAGCGACCGTCGGCGCGGCTGTAGTCCAGGTAAAGCATCGAAGCCACGGCGTCCACGCGCAGCCCGTCTATGTGGAACTCGTCAATCCAGTAGAGGGCGTTGGCGACGAGGAAATTGCGCACCTCGTTGCGGCCGTAGTTGTAAATATAAGTCCCCCAGTCCGGGTGCTCGCCGAGGCGCGGGTCGAGGTGCTCGTAAAGAGCAGAGCCGTCGAAGCGCCCGAGCGACCAGGCGTCCTTCGGAAAGTGTGCCGGAACCCAGTCCATGATGACGCCCAACCCGCGCCCGTGCAGGTAATCAACGAGGAAACGAAAGTCGTCGGGCGTGCCGTAGCGCGCGGTCGGCGCGTAGTAGTTGGCGACCTGATAGCCCCACGAGCCGCCGTACGGGTGTCCTTTGAGCGGCAGAAACTCTACGTGAGTGAAATTCATTTCCAGCACGTAGTCGGCCAGCGCCGCGGCCGTCTCGCGGTAGGTGAGCGGGCGATTTTCTTCTTCGATGACGTGCCGCCAGGAACCCAGGTGGACCTCGTAGATGGAGAGCGGGCGGTGTAGAAAGTCCGCAGACGCTCTACGCTCCATCCACTCTGCGTCCTGGAACTGGTAGGCGGATTCGTAAACGATGGAGGAGGTGGCGGGCGGGACTTCGGAGTAGAAGGCGTAAGGGTCGGCCTTCAGAAAGCGCGGCGTCCCGCGATGATGAATCTCGTACTTGTAGACAGCGCCCGGCCCGAGGTCTGGCACAAAAAGTTCCCAGATGCCTGAGACGCCGAGCCTCCGCATCTGGTGGAGCCGCCCGTCCCAGTTATTAAAATCCCCGACGACGCTCACGCCCTCGGCCTGCGGGGCCCAGACGGCGAACGAGACTCCGTCCACGCCATTCATGTTGCGGACGTGTGAGCCGAGCATGTCATAAATGCGCTCGTGCTTGCCCTCTCCGAAAAGATGTTCGTCAATGCTGCCGAGCGTAGGTGGGAAGCTGTAAGGGTCGCGCAACGTGAAGACGTTGCCGCCCGTGTAAAAGGTCCGAAGCTCATAGCGCGGCATCTCTGTCCGCCTTTCGAGCAGCGCCTCGAAGATTCCTCCCGGATGCACACGCATCATCGCGCGCGGGCCTTCGCCTTCGACAATCAACTCGATTCTTTCCGCTTCGGGCCTGAGCGCGCGCACGACCAGCCCTTCCGCGACCGGGTGCGCGCCGAGAACCGAGTGTGGGTCGGGATGTACGAGCGCGAACAGCCGCTCCGCGTCTTCGCGGCCGAGTTGTGAGTAAGGGCGCATGGTCTTATGTAAGTCGCATTAAGTCCGTACCGCCTGCGGGTAGCGGGCGGGGGTTACAAGGGATGAGGGATGAAGTAAAGAAAGAAGGCGCTTAGTTTTTATTCATCCCTCATCCCTCATCCCTTTTCATACGAGGCAGGGCGCGACGTGATGCTGGAAAACGTCCGCGCCGGTCCCGTACGTCGGCTGGTTACTCTTCGCCTCCGCCAGCCGCTCAAGAAAGCCTGGGTAAGCGGAAGGGAAGCCAAGGTCGTCCATCAGGTTGAGCACGCGGCCCGCGTACCTCAGAACCTGCACGGCCTCAAGCCCGGCGATGTCATTGAAGAACCAGCCGCAGCTCGTGTACATCACCATTGAGCTGCGTTGCAGCTCAAGCAAGGCTATCGCGCGGTCCTGCTCCGACTGGCGCAGGCTCCTAGTCCTGAAGCGCCGCAGGAACTGCTCCGGGGAGCGGCGCGGGTCCACAATCAATTCGATGTAAGCGTCGCGCGCCTCCCAGGGGTCGCGCAGGAGACGGCCGCCGTCCTCCTCGAAATGTCTCTCGGCCTCGTCGCGCAAGTAATCGAGCGCGTGACGCAGCGGCGCGCGCCACGTCTGGTTCCAGCCGGCGGGCGCGCCCGCGTGACAGCTACAGTCGCGCGTCCAGCGCCCCAGGCCGTGCGCGCAACTCCAGGCCGTCCCTTCGCCATTGACGCCGGGCTTTAACTCTACCTCCATCTCGGGCGGGCGGCGCTCCAAATACTCGCCGTAATTCGTCACGCGGAAACCGCGCCTGACCGCCTCGACTTCGAGCGCGTAGGCCAGACAGCGCTCGCCGTAGCGATGGTGATGGCCGTAGCTCTCGCCGTCGGTCGCCACGTTAATAATCCGCTCTCCGTCGCCACCGTCGGCCGCGCTCTCAAAGCGGTCAACGAGCGCCTTGCTCGAATCGAGTATGCGGTCGAAGGCAATCGCCTTGGCGATCTGGCCGTCGTAAAAGAAGACCGCGATGGAGCGGCCGGAGCGGTCGCGGTGGAAGTAGCGGTAGGGGACGGTCGTGTCTATCGTCCCGTCGGCCACGCTGTGCCATTTCTTTCTGTTGACGGGCCTGACGCGCTCCGCCTGGTAGGGCGAGAGGATGACGTACCTCAAGCCCTCTTCGATGAGCGTCGCGAGCGTCTCGTCGTTGGCGGCCGTCTCCGGCAGCCACAAGGATTCCGGGTCGCGGCCGAAGCGGTACTGGAAATCCATCACGCCCCAGCGCACCTGCGTGCGGCGGTCGCGCTCGGTGCAGAGCGGTAGAATCGAATGATTGTAGCCCTGCGCGATGGCGTTGCCGTGACCATTCCGAAGGCGGCTGCTGTCGCGGTCTGACTTGATGATCTGCGCGTAGGTCTGCGGGTGGTGTTGGCCGAGCCAGTTGAGGAGAGTCGGCCCGAAGTTAAAACTGATGTTGGCGTAGTTGTTGACGATTGACGTGACCTCGCCTCGGTCGTCGAAGACCGGGGCGGCGGCGTTGGCTCTGTAACACTCGTGATGAATGCGTTCGTTCCAATTGTGAAAAGGTGTGGCAGTGGGCTCGCGCTCGACCTCGCCCGTCCACGGGTTCTCGCGCGGCGGCTGATAAAAGTGGCCGTGCAAGACTAAAGACGTAACCATCCCTTGTTCGCTCCTGTTAAGAGGTAACCAGACAGAAATCTACAAAAGCTTTTGTCGGAATTTGGCGGAGTCATTGACGCCCGCGATTATAAAGCTGTCTCGTTGCATTCGCATAGTAAAGAATTTGTCGCGGCTCGGCTGGTCCGAAAATAATGGTGTTGACCTCGCCGCCTGATAAGCAGTATGGTGCGAAGCCATAGCTGAACCTGTGTCAGTCTGAACGTTGAAATCCCACTACATGTATGTCTGAGCCGCCGCAGGCGGTAGGGAGAGGCATTGATGCGTCCGAATGCTCTCAGGGGAGCAGTGCTGTCATTAATACTGGCGGCGAGCGCCCTGGCCCAGGAGCGCGCCGTCTGGCAGATAGGCGACTTCAATAATTCGTGGTCCGAGTTCGGCGCTTCCACGGCCTCGGCGGCGTTCGTCGTTTCCGAAAGCCGCCCGAAAGATTGGGGCGCGACGCAACAGGCCGTCACGCCCGGCAGAATAAATGAGACGGCCGCGCGCAGGATTCAGTTCGACCTCGCGGACGCGCCGCGCGGAACCTACAGGCTGAGACTGGGCCTGATTACGCTCACGCCCCGCCTCCCGTTGATGCAGGTGAGCGTGAACGGGCACAAAGGGTGGTTTCACCAGCGGCCCGAAGACTACGAAGAGGGAAACGTGGAAGGGTCCATCCTGCCGCAATACGCAATTGGCACAATGACCATCCCCGTCCCGGCCGCCTTTCTGCGGCGGGGCCGCAACGAAATCTCTTTGACGGCCGTCACGGACCCGCTCTCAACGTCACTTCCCGGCGGCGAAATCACGGACGACGCCGCGCTCACCTACGACGCGCTGGCGCTCATCAACACGCGGCAGTCGGCGCGCACGACGACCGGAGTCTTGAGCGCCGAGGCGACTCCGACCGTCTTCTACAAGCGCACGGAGGGCGGCCGGCTCGGCGAGGTGGTCTCAGTCCTCGTGCGTTGGCAAGGGCTCGCCCTGCAAGGTTCCGTCACGCTCAACATGCCCGGTTGGAGCGGCACGCAAGGCTTATCGAGCGAACGCGATTTCGGCGAGCAGCGTCTTGAGTTTTTGGTCCCGGAGTTCGACGGCGTCACGAAGGCGAACGTCCATATCAAGGCGAACGGGCGGAGCTACAACTTCTCCCGACGACTGCGCCCGGCCCGAAAGTGGACCGTTTATCTAGCCCCGCACGAACACCTGGACGTGGGCTACTCGGACTTTCAGCAGAAACTGGCGGAACTGCACAGCCGCGTCGTCAACGAGGCGCTGGAGATGAGCGGCGAGCACCCCGAGTTCAAGTTCAGCCTGGACGGCTACTGGCAGGCCCAACAATTTTTGGAGGGGCGTACGGAAGCCGAGAAACAAAAATTCTTCGCGGCCGTCCGCGAGAAAAAACTCTTCGTGCCCGCGCAGCACTCCGTCATGCTGACGGGTTTCCCGACGGCCGAGACTTTGATTCGCTCCTTCTACGCCTCTCACCAATTCAACCGCGAGCACGGCGGCCCGTGGGACTACCTGAACATCACGGACGTGCCCTCCTACTCCTGGTCGTACGCCTCTATCATCGCGGCCGCCGGGCTCAAATATTACGCGGCCGCAGCCAACGCCGACCGCGGCCCCACGCTGATGCTCGGCGACCTGCACCGCCGCTCGCCCTTCTGGTGGGAAGGCCCGGACGGAAGCCGCGTGCTCATGTGGTACGCGCGTCACTATCACCAGATTCGCAGCGAGTTCGGCCTGCCTCCGGTCGTCGCCACGGGCTACGAAGGTCTTCAGAGTTTCCTCAACGTCTACGAGCGCCCGGACTACACGCCGGACGCCGTGCTGCTTTACGGCAGCCAGTGGGAGAATACCTCTCTCTACCCGCAGCAGTCCGCGCTGGTCCGCGACTGGCACAATTTGTTTGCTTACCCGGAGCTGAAATTCTCAGGCTTCGGCGAAGCTCTTGAAAGAATCGCCGCCCGCGCGAAAGGTGAGCTTCCCGTCATCCGCGGCGACGGCGGGCCGTTCTGGGAAGACGGCATCGCGTCGGACGCGCTCTACGCAGGCATCGAGCGCGAGAACGAGCGCCGCGCGCTGTCGGCGGAAAAGCTTGCGACCGTGGCCTCGCTCGTTGACACGCGCACGCTCCCTTCGCGCAAGGCGCTGGCCGACATGTGGGACGACATCTTTCTGATGAACGAGCACACGTGGGGCTGGGGCCGCAGCATCACGGAGCCGCACAGCGAAGACTCCACGCGGGAGCTACAGTACAAGCGGCTACGCGCGGTGGCGGCGCGCGACTCCGTGGAGTACGTGCTGGAGCGCGCGATGACGGCCATCGCGGGCAAGATCGAGACGCCCTCGCGCGCGCTCGTCGTCTTCAACACGCTCAACTGGGAGCGCGGCGGCTGGGTCGAGTTCGATCTGCAAAAGACGAGGGAACTGGCGGACGTGGAGACCGGGAAGGTGGTCGCGTTCGAGGTGCTGGAAGACCACCCCGCTTACCAGCGCATACGCTTTCTGGCACAAAACATACCAGCCGTCGGTTACAGAACCTACGCCGTGAGAGACAAGACGGCCGCGCCTTCGCCCATGGCACAACCTGCCGAAGCCACAGGCGCGACTCCGTCCGGCGTGATGGAAAACTCTTTTTACCGCGTCGTGCTCGACCCGCAGAGCGGCGCGGTGCGCGCCATTTATGACAAGCAACTGGGGCGCGAGTTGGTGGATGCTTCGAGCCAGTTCCGCTTTAACCAGTATGTGTATGTGACGGGCGGCGACGAGTTTCCCAATCAACTTCAGACCTACCGCAAGTGGTCGCCCGTTGCGCGCCTTGAGACTCACGGCGCGGGCGAAGGCAAATTGATCTCAATCAAGCGGACGCCCGCCGCGTGGGTCGCGCATCTTGAGAGCCGAACTGTCAACACGCCGCGCGTCACGACGCAGATCATCCTGCACGACGCCGAGAAGAAGATCGAGTTCGTCAACCGCGTGCGCAAGGACGAGGTGTACAAGAAGGAGGCCGCTTACTTCGCGTTCCCGCTCGCCATACGCGAGCCGCGCTTCAGGTACGAAGTCCAGAGCGCCGTGGTTGACCCGGCGCGTGACATGATACCGGGCGCGGGCCTCGAATGGTTCTCCTCGCAGAACTGGGTGTCTGTGAGCGAGCCGGGCGTGGCCGTCCAGCTCGTCAACAAAGACTCTTTCCTCTGGGCGTTCGGCGACGTGGTGCGCGGAACCTGGCCCAAAGAGTTCGGGAAAAAACCAGCAGTCGTCTTCTCCTACGTGATGAACAATTACTGGAACACGAACTACGTCGCCGCACAAGGGGGCGACTTCACGTTCCGCTACGCACTGACGAGCGCGGGCGCGCTGGATGAGGCGCGGGCCAGCCGCCTCGGCTGGGAGGAGACGACGCCCCTTGAGCGCACGCTCGTCAAATCGCAGGACAAGACTTACCCTTTCAAGAACACGCTGCCGGCCGACAAAATGAGTTTTCTACAGGTCAACAGCCCCGCCGTCTTCCTCAGCACCTGGAAGCTGGCGGAAGCAGACAAGGGGTCCGTGCTACGCTTTATAGAGTTGGGCGGCGTGCCCGCACGCGTCTCCGTCGCGAGCCCGCTGCTTGACACGGCTTCGGCCGAGGCGTGCAACGCGGTCGAGGAGTGCGGGCAGACTTTACAGGGCGGGGCCGACGGCCTTAACTTTCAACTCCGCCCGCGACAGATTTTTACACTACGCGCTAAGGCAGCTACTCGTTGACTCATCCCCTTTGCGTCTTTGCGCCTTTGCGTGAAATTATCCTCACGCCAAGGCGCAAAGACGCAAAGAACTGCTCATCGGCCGCGAGGAGGTGTTGTGAATCATGCAGGTAGGTAAAACTTCAAACGACGCCTTCGTTTTTCAGGACGTGTTGGTCGCCGCGCACCCGACCGGGACGCGCTACAAAGTGCTCGGGCTGCTCTTCGCGCTGGCCGCGATCACTTACCTGGACCGCCTCTGCATCTCGGTCGCCATGCCCAACATCAGTCAGGAGTTCGGTCTCACGGACGTTCAGGTGGGCTTCATCTTCAGCGCGTTCACTCTCACCTACGCGCTCTTCGAGATTCCGAGCGGCTGGTACGGGGATCGCTTCGGCACGCGCAAGTCGCTCACCAGAATCGTGCTCTGGTGGTCCGCCTTCACCATCCTGACGGGCGCGACCGTCGGCTTCTATTCGCTGCTCGTCGTGCGCCTGCTGTTCGGCGCGGGCGAGGCCGGGGCCATTCCGAACAGCGCCTCCACCGTTTCGCGCTGGTTCCCAGCGTCGCAGAGAGGGCGCGCGATGGGGACCGTCTGCATCGGACACACCGTCGGCGCGGCGCTCACCCCGCCGCTCGTCCTCTGGCTGGTCTACGTGCAGGGCTGGCGACTGGCGTTTGTCGAGTTCGGTGCCATCGGGTTCATCTGGTGTCTGATCTGGTACAGGTGGTTTCGCGACAAGCCCGAAGAGCACCCCTCGGTCAACGCCGAGGAAGTGAAATTGATTCGCGGGGGGCTGCCCGTCGTCAAGGAGCACTCGCACAAAATCCCCTGGCGCGTCTTCCTGCGGAGCAAGAACATCTTCTTCCTCTGCGCGATGTACTTCGCCTACGGCTACAGCCTCTATTTTTACATCACCTGGATGCCGACCTACTTGCAGAAGGCGCGCGGCTTCAAGCCTGAGGCGGCCGGCTTCTGGGCGGCGCTGCCCTGGATAGCCGGGGGCGTGGCTTTCCTGTGCGGTGGGTGGCTGACTGACCGGCTGGTCAAGAGCGGGCGCAGGAAATTGGCCCGCTGCGGCATCGGGGCGTTCGGGTTGACGATGAGCGCGCTGATGCTGGTCTTCGTCGCGCGCACGGGCGACTCCGTCACGGCGGCGCTGCTGATCGCCGCCGCCCTCTTCTTTCAGTTTTTGACGACCCCGGCCGTCTGGGCGACCTGCATGGACATAGGCCGCCGCCGCTCGGGCGTGGTCGCCGGGACGACGAATACTTTCGGCAATCTCGCCGGCACCATCGCGCCCATCGTCATCGGTTACATCCTTCAGACCTGGGGGTCTTGGACCATTCCTTTCTACGTCGCGGCCGCCCTCCTGGCTGTCGGCGTCGTGATGTGGCTCTTCATTGACCCGCGCCAGCCGCTCGAAGCGGAAGCGGCCGCGTAAGAGAAGGGGAAGGGCGAATGGAGAGCCGCAAGTTTGACGTGCTGGCCGTGGGCCGCAGCTCGATTGATCTTTACGCGAACGAGGTCGGCGTGCCGTTCACGGAGATCAAGAGCTTCGCGGCCTACGTCGGCGGCTGCCCGACGAACATCACCGTCGCGGCGCGTCGTTTGGGCTTGCGCACGGCCATCCTGAACCCGCTCGGCGACGACCTGGTCGCGGATTTCGTCCTCAACTTTCTTGAGAAGGAGGGCGTTGATACGACGTTCAGCAGGCGCAAAGTCGGCCGCCGCACGAGCGCATTCTTGCTGGGCATAGAGCCGCCCGACCGCTTCTCCCTGGTCCCTTACAGAGACAACTGCCCCGACCTCGAATTGACGATTGAGGACATCCAACTCGCCCCCGTCGCGGCGAGCCGCGCGCTGCTCCTGACGGGCACGGGACTGAGCCGGCAGCCGAGCCGCGACGCGACCCATTTCGCCGCCCGGCGTGCGCGCGACGCCGGCACAAAAATCGTCCTCGACCTGGACTTTCGCGCCGAACTCTGGCCGGACTTGCGAGCCTACGAAGTAGAGATGCGCTCGTTTCTGCCCTCGGCGGACGTGGTTCTCGGGACGGCGGACGAGGTCGAAAAAGCGGGGCTTGAAAATTGGGCCGAAAAGACGAGCGCCGCGACGCGAGCGCCCGAAGCTCTGGTCGTCAAGCGCGGCGCGGAGAGCACTCTCGTTTATCCGGCGGGCGGCCGTGTGATCGAGGCGGCGACTTTCCCGGTCGAAGTCTTAAACGTCCTCGGCGCGGGCGATGCCTTCGCGGGCGGGTTCCTTTACGGCTATCTGAAGAATTGGGGCTGGCACAAGTCCGCGCGGATGGGCAACGCCTGCGGCGCGATTGTCGTCACGCGCCACGGCTGTGCCAATTTCATGCCTTACGAAGACGAGGCGCTGGCTTTCATAAAGCAAAGAGGAGGATTTTAAGATTTGACGTTCAACCCGAGGGACTTTCTTCCGGCCGAAATTCTGGCCCAAATAACAGACATCCGCGTAACCGACCCCGAGCGCTCTTTGCAAGTCGCGAAGGCGCGCAAGCGGCGCGAGCGCCTGACGAAGAACGGCAAATTGAACATCCTGGCGGCGGACCACCCAGCGCGGCGCGTGACGCGCGTAGGCCGTGACCCGCTCCGCATGGCTGACCGCCGCGAGTACCTGGCGCGCATCCTGCGCGTGATGATGTGCGACGGGGTGGACGGCCTGCTGGCGACGATGGATATCATCGAAGACTTGCTGCTCCTGCACGACCTGATGCGTGAGCGCGGCGGCCCGGCTTTCCTGGACGACAAGCTGCTCATCATTAGTTTCAATCGCGGCGGGCTTTTGGGGAGCAGTTGGGAGATAGACGACCCTAATTCTGGCCCGACGGCTGCGTCGTGCGTCGAATGGGGATTGGACGGGGCCAAGGTTCTGCTGCGCCTGTGCGACGCCGAGAAGGATTCGCTCAAGACCCTGCTCGCCACCGTCCAGGCGATTACGGAACTGAACGCGGTCGGGCTCCCAATGTTTCTGGAATCTCTCCCCGTCGTCAAAAGCGAGGGCGGCTACAAGATCGTCAAGCAGGCCGAAGAGCTTGCGAGGACAGCGGGTGCGGCGGCCGCGCTCGGCGACAGCGCCCGCTATCTGTGGCTGAAGCTGCCGTACTGCGAGAACTACGAGCTGGTGGCGCGGGCGACGACGCTCCCGATTCTGCTTTTGGGCGGCGAGCCCGTGGGCGACGCCACTCCTTTCCTGCGCGAACTGGCTGCGGGGCTGACCGCTGGCCCGAACGTGCGCGGCGCGCTCGTCGGCCGCAACATACTCTTCCCCGGCGACGACGACCCGCTCGCCGCCATAGAGGCCGTCGCCGGCATCATTCACAAAGGCTGGACCCTCGAACGGGCGCTCGACGAACAGGCTCCCCACCGCGGCCGCGACCTGGACTGGCTGGCGCGCATCTCGTAAGAAAGAAGGAACCACGAAACAACGCGAAGCGACATGAAGGCGAGGAACTCTTCGTGTCGCTTCGTATGTTTTCGTGGTTCGTTCGCCCTTAAATCGGCCTCACCTTACCCGAAAATCATTCTCAATTCTTCAACCTGTGCCTGCGTCAGGTGGCGGACTTTCTCGCCGCGTAGGATGAAGTAGAGGCGGGCGGTCTGTTCGAGTTCTTCGGCGCGATCCACGGCGTCGCTGAGGTTCGAGGCGGTGCAGATGCTCCCGTGATTGCCGAGGAGCATGCAGTGGTGCCAGGGGGCGGCTCGCTCGACCGCCTGTGCCAGTTCTTCGGAGCCCGGGCGGAAGTAGGGAAGCACGGCGAGCGGCGCGACGCGCATGAAGAAGTAAGGGGTCAGCGGCGGGAGCGGGTTCGACGGGTCGAAAGAATCCAGACAGGAGAGCGCGGCCGAGTAGGTGGAGTGCAGATGGACGACTGCGCGTGCCTCCGCCCGGTGGCGATACACGGCTAGGTGGAAGGGGAGTTCCCTGGACGGGGCGTTCTCGTTTTGAGTTTGTCCCTGAAGGTCAACGCGCGCGAGGCGTGCGGGGGTCAAGCCTTTGAGTGGTTGCCCCGTGGGAGTAATCCAGACCTCGTCGTCAACGCGCACGGAGAGATTGCCGGTGGAACCGAATGCGTACCCACGGTCGTAGAAACTGTCGGCCGCCTCGCAGAGTTGTTCGAGAATCGAGTCGTTCATCGGAGTTCAGACCGCGTAGAAAGATGGGCGCGCGATGGCTTCAAGCGCCCGGCCGTAAAAATCTGCGCCGCCGAAGTTGCCGGATTTCAGCACGACGGGCAGTCGAAACTTTCCCAGAGAAAAGCATAACGGGACGCCGGGGGCTATGTTCCGCCCGACGCGTAGCGCACCAAGTTCCAGGCGGCGGCAGACAGCCCCCGCGGTCTCGCCGCCCGCGACTATGAGCCCGCCGCCACGCCCGTCCAGCAAAACTTCCGTCACGAAATCCGCCAGGGCAGAGGCGATTCTTTGGCCCAGTTCCGGGACGGACAAGCCCTGG
>DATFCB010000696.1:0-2916 GCA_035253525.1 Pyrinomonadaceae bacterium
CCGCAACCGCCGAGGAGCCGCTCGCGATGGCCGCCACGTGGCGGCGGCAGCTTCTGGCCCGCTGGCTGCGCGGCGAAGCGGCGCGCGCGCGCGGCCAGGAGCGCGAGGCACGCGAGCTTCTGGAATCAACGCTCAGTAGCGCCGAACAACTCTCGCAGCCGGACATCGCACAGCGCTGCCACACCTCGCTCGGCCTGCTCTCCGCTGCCGACGACGACGCCTTCGCGGCCGAAGCCTCCTTCGTGCGCGCCGTCAAACTGATAGAGGATTTGCGCGCCCCGCTCCCGGCCGAGGAGTTCCGCACGGCCTTCTTCGCGGACAAGCTGATTCCCTACTACGAACTGGTCCGCCTCTGCCTGAAGGACGAAAGCCGGGACCGCGCGAGCGAGGCTTTGTGCTACGTCGAGCGCGCACGCTCGCGCGCACTGGTTGATACTCTCGGCGGCGCGCCCAGGCTCCGCGTCCAGCCGCGCGACCCCTTCGAGGCCGAACTGCTGGCGCGTCTTGAAGAATTGCGCGAGGAGCTGAACTGGTTCTACAGCCGCATCAACCGCCCGCCGGACGCGGACACGTCGCGCGGCGGCGGAGGCTGCGGCGCGACCGAGATGACCGCGCTCCACGAGGCCGTGCGCGAGCGCGAGAGCGAAACCCTTGAAATCATGCGCCAGCTTCAGCAGCGCAACCAGAACATCCTGACGCACGTTCAGGCGCTCGACATAGACCAGCTACGGCCTAAGCTCGCGGACGATACGGCGCTCATAGAGTACACGAGCCTTGACGGCGAGCTACTGGCCTTCGTCGTCACGGGCCGTGGCGTTCGCGTCGTCCGCAATCTCGGCAACGAAATGGAAGTCAACGCGCGGCTCGCTCAGTTGCGGTTTCAGATAGACGCGCTGCGCTACGGCGCGCGAGCGATGCGCAAGCACTTGCCGAATCTGACCGAGAGGATTAAGCACCACTTGCAGGCGCTTTACGATCTGCTACTCCGCCCGCTCGAAGAAAGCACAGAGGGTTTGCGGCTCATCATCGCGCCGCATCGCGCCCTCTATTACATCCCTTTCCACGCGCTGCACGACCGCGAGCGGTATGTCATAGAGCGCCGCGAAATCAGTTACGCCCCGAGCGCCGTCGTCCTGCTTCACTGCCTGGCACAGCCGCAGCGGCCGCTTCAGCGCGCGCTGCTGCTCGGCGTGGCGGACGAGCAGACGCCGCGCGTGCGCGACGAGATAGCAGCGCTCGCGCCGCTCTTTCCCGAAGCGGTCTCGCTGCTGGACGAGCGTGCGACGCTGGCCGCCCTGCAAGAATTCGCGCACGGCGCGGACATTTTGCACCTGGCCTGCCACGGCCAGTTTCGGCCGGACAACCCGCTCTTCTCATCGCTTCGGCTCGGCGACGGCTGGCTGACGGTGCGCGACACTTACAACCTTGAACTCAAATGCGAGCTGGCGGCGCTGAGCGCGTGTGAGACCGGCGTCAACGAAGTGGCCCCCGGCGACGAATTAATAGGGCTGGCGCGCGGCTTCTTCTCGGCGGGCGCGCCCTCGCTGCTCCTGAGCCTCTGGACCGTGGACGACGAGGCGACCGCCGGGCTGATGGCCTCTTTTTACAGGCGCTTGCTCGCGGGCCAAAGCCCTGCCGCCGCGCTGCGCGCCGCACAACTCGAACTCCTCCAGGAGCAGCCCCACCCCTTCTTCTGGTCCCCCTTCATGATCGTCGGAAGACCATAAGACACCCGCATCTTCTTTGCGTCTTTGCGCCTCCAGCGTGAGATGTTTTGGTTTCCTCACGCAAAGGCGCAAAGACGCAAAGAAGTGCTTGATGCTTGCAGCCCAATTCCCGCTTCCCGCATCATAGATGGCCCGACGTTAGCCACTGACCGGCTAAAAATCCCCCTGAACATGTATTTTTCAGTCGAGGGCACGCACTGTTCCTGTGGTCGAGCCCTGTTTTTGCGAGATTTTCTCGATTTTCCGGCATAACTATCTTGTTAAATAAAACATCAGCTAAGAATTTTGAAGGGCGGGCGGCGCAGGCGGGTCTTTTACGAGGCCGCGTGACGCGCGCTTTCGGCCTGTTCTCGCTCGTTCTGGCGCTGTTTTGCTTCGGGGCGACCAGTTCCGTTGTGCGGGCCGACGACGGCGAAGAGATCATTCCGGGCGAGGTCGTCGTCAAGCTGGCAAAGGCGTCGGACCTCGCGGCCATCGCCTCGCAGTACAAGCTCAGCCCCACCCCGCTTGACCAATTCGGCAGCCGGCCCATCTACCGCCTGAAAATCACGGACGGCATGGACGTAGAGCAGAAGGTCGCCGAGCTTCAGGCGGACCCGCAGCTCCGTGTTGTTTACGCCGAGCCGAATTTCACGATGGCCCCGCCCGAAGGCGGCGGCATCTCCTGGACCGGGGGCATCTCCTGGACTGGCGGCGGCACCTCAGCCGATTACGCGTCGCAGTGGGCTCCGGGGATGATCGGTCTTTCGACCGCACACGGCGTCTCGCGCGGTGCGGGCGTGCGCGTCGCCATTCTGGACACGGGATTCCAGTTGAATCACCCCGCGCTGGCCGGCCACATGTTACCGGGCTGGGATTTCGTTGACGACGACAGCAACCCGAGCGAAGTCGGGAACAAAGATATTGGCCCATACGGGCACGGGACGCACGTTGCCGGCCTGGTCGCGCTCGTCGCACCCGAAGCGAAGATTATCCCCATACGTGTGCTCAGGCCGGACGGCATGGGCAATCTCTGGGTGCTCTCGGAGGCGCTGGCCTTCGCGATTGACCCGGACAAGAACCCCGCGACCGACGACGGGGCGCACGTCATCAACATCAGCATCGTCACCACACGCCGCACCAGGCTTTTGTCCAGCATCCTCAATAGAGCCTGCGACGACGAGCCGGGTACGGCGGCCGAAGACTCTCC
>DATFCB010000697.1:0-3396 GCA_035253525.1 Pyrinomonadaceae bacterium
TGGTTCGCGCCCGCCACGCCGAAGCTAATCTCGTGAATCAGCCCGGCCTCCTTCAGATACTTGAGCGAGTTATAAACGGTCGCGTAAGAGATGGAGGGCAGGCGCTTGCGCGCGGCCTCGTAAATCTCGCTGGCCGTCAGATGGTTCTCGCTCTCGCGGATCACCCGGAGCACCGCCTCGCGCTGCCTCGTCAGCGCCCGCGCGCCGCCACCCTGTTCTGTTTCACCTGATCTCATCGTCGTTTGAACTGGAATTAGAATAATTCTAAATTGGGAATTTGTCAAGCGGGAAGTTTGATTGCGGACGGCGGACTGAAAGGAAGACATCAGCAGGCGGAGCCACTCAACCCCTTAGCGCCTCCAGCGCCTCGGCGAGAGAAAATTTAAATCACTCACGCTGGAGGCGCTAAGAAAAGACCGCCGTTTGTCTTCCAATCCGCAATCGTTCAGAGTTTCGGGTGTTTGGCGACGAACTCGACGAGCGCGGCGACGTAGTCGCGGAAGGGCGGGCAGTGGACATTGTGGGATGAAAGAAGCTCGGTGGCGCGTGTCGTGTCGTAGGTCTGATCCAGAAAGAAGTAGGGGACGCCGGAGTGTGGGAGGCCGGTGACGGTCGGAGAGAAGGGGAGCGCCAGGCTCGTGCGCACCAGGGGCGCGGGGACGGTGATGCGCGAGCCTCGGCCGGCGAGGGCGACGGCGATTGACTCGAACAGTTCGTGCGTCGTGAGCGGATTCGGGTCCGCGAGTTGGAGCGTCGCGCCCGCTGCGCGCTCGTCCTGCGCGAGCGCGGTCATGGCCTCTACGACGAAGTCAACGGGGACCAGGTTGAGCGAGACGCGGCGGTTGCCTATGTTGGCGAGCGAGAGGAGCGAGGGCCGCTTGCGCAGGTAGTGAATCAGGTAATAGATGCCGTCGTATTTCGCCGTCTCGCCCGTGCGCGAGTCGCCGCAGACGACCGCCGGGCGGTGAATCGTCACCGGCACACGCCCTTTGAGCGCGTCCACCTCCAACTCGGCCAGGTACTTCGTCTCCTCGTAGAAGTTGCGAAACCCGGCCTCGTGCCTCAACTCTGTCTCAAGAATCCGCCCGGTGCGCAGGCCAGCGACGTAGCAGGTCGAGACGTAGTGATAACGACGCAGGTTGGGCAACGCCAGCGCGAACTCGTTGACGTTGCGCGTGCCCTCTACGTTGACGCGCATGGCGAGGTCGCGGCGGACGGCCAAATCGTAAATGGCCGCGAGGTGAAAGAGCACGGTCGTCTCAACGCGCGCTCTTTCCAGCTCCAACGGAGCGACGCCCAAGTCTGGTTGCGTGATGTCGCCTTCGACCAGGCGAAAGTTGTCGGCCGGCAGATTCAGCTCCGACGCTAGGCGGGCCGCGTCTTCGCGCGCACGCTCCATGAACGCGGGCTGCACGAGCAATAGAAAGCGCGCGCCTTCCGCCGCCAATCGTTTGACGAGGCGGGCCGCGATGAAACCCGGAAAGCCCGTGAGAAAAATCGTTTCGTCCAAAGCCATCTTCTACAGAGTCGGAGCCGAACGGCTCAAGTTAAAGCTATTCCCAACTGCGCGAGCTTGCGCCTGAATCCTTCCGGCGTGTTGAGGGTGTGAAGAAACGAGCCGTCGGCGCGGCGGTAAGAGATCAGCCCTCCCTCCGCTAGCCTTACGACCAGCACAGCATCCCTCGCCGCCTCGACGCAGTATTCCTTCACCGCCGCCGCGTCTCCAAGAACCTCCTGTGGGCGCAGATCATTTCGCGCAGCGTCCAAAACATATCTGCCGGGACAGTTGCGTATAGGCTTCCAGGCCCAGGCTCTCATCAATTCGTCGAAAGTCATCTCAGTTTGATTCGCAGACCAGTTCGACGAGCGTTCGCACGCCAGCCCCCGTAGAGCCTTTGGGCGCGTGCGGCCCGGCGCTGTCGAGCCAGCTAGTGCCTGCGATGTCCAGATGGACCCACGGGGTCTTGTCGGCGAACTTGCTGAGGAGGAGCGCGGCGGCCGTAGCGTCCGGGCGTCCGCCGTAGTTCTTAAAGTCCGCGATGGGGCTCTCTATCCGCTTCTTGTAATCGTCGCTCACGGGCATGCGCCACGCGGGCTCGCCCGCGCTCGCTGCCGCGCGCTCGACGCGTTTGGCCCAATCATCGTCGTTGCTGAAGAGGCCCGCGCGGTGGTCGCCGAGCGCGACGATGATGGAGCCCGTCAGCGTCGCCAGGTCAACGATGCGTCTGGCCCCAAGCTGTTTGGCGTAAGCGATTCCGTCGGCCAGGACGAGACGGCCTTCGGCGTCCGTGTCAACGACCTCAATCGTGTAGCCTGCGAGCGTCTTAACGACATCGCCCGGCTTGATGGACCTGCCCGAAGGCATGTTCTCGGCCGACGGCACGATGCCGACGAGGCGGCGTTGCGGCTTGAGTTGCGCGGCGGCGCGCAAAGCGCCGAGGACCGCCGCGCCGCCCGCCATGTCGGTCTTCATCTCGTACATGTCCAGGCCGTGCTTGATAGAGATACCGCCCGTGTCGAACGTGATGCCCTTGCCGACGAAGGCCCACAACTCGTCTTCGGTGGAAGCGCCCTCCGGCTCATAGCGCAGCACTATCAGCGCGGGCCTGTTGTCGGAGCCCTTGCCGACGCCCCAGAGTCCGCCCATCCCGCGCGCGCGAATTTCGTCCGCGTCCAACGTCTCAACGCTCAAGTTAAATTCCTGGGCCATCTCGGCGGCGCGGCGCGCGAACTCCTCCGGCGGAAGCGTCCCGCCCGGCTCGTCCGCGAGCGTGCGCGCCCAGTTGACGGCCTCCGCGACAACTCTCCCGCGCTCTATCTCCTTGCGCAGCTCGTCGGTCTCTTCGGCTTTGACTTCCGCCGAGACGAGGTTGATCGTTACCAGTTGAGTCTCGTCTTCACGCTTCCGGTAAAACGAGTTGTCGTAACGCCCCAGCTCCACGCCTTCAGCCGCGGCGCGCAGCAACCTCTGCACGTTCCCCGCGCCGGGCAAAACGAAATCCAGATGCTCTATGCGGCCCTCGCGTGCGCGACGCGCGACCGTGGCGGCAGCGCGGCTCATCGCGCCCGCGTCGAAATCCGTGCGCTCGCCGAGGCCGACGACGAGCAGGCGGCGCGCGCCGTTTGTCCCGGCGGCGTGCACGAGCATTGAAGTCCCCTCTTCGCCCTTGAACTCGCCGTCGCGCCTGAGACTTTCGACCAGCTCTCCGAGTTCGCCGTCCGCCGCGCCCGGCTCGTCCTCGAAGACGCAGACGGCCACGGCGTCGGCCTCCGGCGGGAGCTTTGCGCTCAGTTCTATCGCGAAAAATTTTTCGTCAGCCATGATTTGAAGCCCGGTTCAAAATCTAACTCAACCCCTTAGCGCCTTTGCGTCTTGGCGTGAGTGGTTTTGGTTTT
>DATFCB010000698.1:0-2383 GCA_035253525.1 Pyrinomonadaceae bacterium
TCAAGCTCCCTGCCGGTAAGGAAGGCAGCATACACATGGAGCGGGGATTCTATCCCCGCCGCCATTCGGCGTCAACACTTTGCTGCTATGAATTTACTGAACCGGCTGCGACTCACAAGAAAGGGATTCGAGTTAATCTTCCTTCAGTTAGCTTGTGGGAAGAATTATTTGTCGCCGCCTGGGGCGCGGTAGCCGGGTCGCGCGCGGACGACCGCGCCCTTGCGGCTCGTCGCCACTTTGATCTTGCGGTACTTGCCGTCGTGCTCTGGTTTGAGCGGGTAGTAGCCGAGCGAGTATTGAGTCCTCAGTTCGGCGGCTATCTGACCGAAGGCTCTGGGCAGCATGCCGAGCGTGTCCGCGCGGTGCAGCCTCCCGCCGGTCTTCTCCGCCAGGTCCGCCAGATAAGCGTCCCCGGTCTTGTACATCAGGTCCAGTTCCCTGCTGATGTTGTCGTTCGCCCTGCCCGACGGGTACGTCGGGTCGTTGCGTCCCGTGCCGGACGGGTCCGTGGTCGTCGGGTCGTTGTTGCGCGGGTCGCCCGGCGGGTAACGGTCGTCGCGATTGTCCCTTTTGGTCCGGGTGACGATGACTCCGCCCGGCAGGCGCGGAAAGGTCGTCCCCGTCCCGCCCCCACCGGGAATCGTCGTGCCGCCTGGGAAAGTCGTCGGCGTCGTCTTGCCCGTCGAGCCTCCGCCCGGAAGCTTGCCGCCGAGGATGGTCGCCAGGTCAACGCCCTGGCCCTGCTGCTGCTGGCGGCGCACCAACTCTTCAACGTCCGCGCGCGTGTCGAAGCGAATCGGGTAGACGATGATTCCGGCCTCTTCCAGCAGACGCATGTTCCGGTTATAAGTCTCGCGGTCGCTGTAGGAGTCAACCCCGTCCGTGAAGATGACGATGGCCTTGCGCCCCTTGATGCGCTGCAAGGCTTTGATGCCGACGGCCACGGCGTCGTAGAGCTTCGTCCCCTGGCCGGGCCGCGTGTCGCGTATGGCCCACTGAAGCACCGCGCGGTCGGACGTGAAGTCGGAGAGGTCGCGCACGCGGTCGTCGAACGAGATGACCTTGACGCGGTCGGCCTTTTGTAACTGCTCCGTGAAAGAGATGGCCGCCTGCTGAATCATGTTCAGCTTGTCCTGTGTGCTCGCGCTCGTGTCGAGCATGAGGACGACGTGGAAGGGCGCTGTGACTGTCTCGAAGAAAGAGACTTCCTGCTTGACCCCGTCCTCGAAGACCGTGAAGTCCTCCTGCTTCAAGTCCGGCAGGTAGATGTCGCCGCGGTCGCTGACGATAACTGGCACAGTGACCAGGTTCGTCTCGACGCGCACGGTCTCCACGTCCTGCTGGTCCCTTGCGGGCACGTCCGTCGCCTCCTCCTGCGAAGGCTGCTCGTCTTGCGGCTGAGTGGGCGCTGTCGTCGTCTGCTCCGCTTTCTTCTTCGGCTCCGGCGACTGCTGCGGGCGGCGACCGGCCTGCGCCGAGGCCGCGCCGTAGAGAGAGAAGAGTAGGGCGAGCGCAGCCAGGACGGCTTTGAAAGAGGGGCGCATGGCTTTCGGTTGCTCCTTTCCGTTGAAGCGGAAACGTCGGACGGGAATTGCGGCTTAGCTGTGCGTACGATGATGCGCGCCCGTCGAAAGGTTTGCCCGCGAAGTCAAGTTTGCGGCCTGTGTCAATCCCGAAACTGTCACACGCAAGGTTGCCGCCCGGCCTGACCCGAAAATAATCTCAAGCACGAGCCGCGGCGACGTGTCGCATGGCCTGTCATTTTAATCCCGCCGAACCTCTGGAGGACATTAACATCATGAGAGCTTCCCTTTCATCATCCGTCCGTCAAAAACCCACGCGGGCCGCGTCCCTTTTGCGCGCCGCATTCGCGCGCGCCCGCCTGCTGGCGCTCTGCGTCGCGGCCGCACACGGGAGCGTCGCGGCACAACAGCCGCTGCCCGCCAACCCTGCCAGCGCGGTGGAGGCGAACGCGACCGCCATCGAAAACAAAGTGGCACAGGTTTCGGGACCGGCCGTCAACGCTCCCACGGACCCCTTGACTATCTTGCGCACCGCCAAACTGCTCTACATACGCAAGGAGTCGGCCTTCTTCAAACCGTCGGAATTGGAAAATGAGCTGCTCAAGCGCCCCGAATTTCAACGCTGGGGGCTGTTGATAACCAGGACCGAGCTGGACGCGGACCTCATCATAGAGGTCGGCCGCAAGGTCTTCACACGCTTCGTCTACAGCATTATTGACCGCCGCACCAACACGGTCGTCGCCAGCGGCAAGCTCAGCTCGCTCGGCGGCACACTCAGCACCAAAATCGCCAAACGCGTCATCGAAAACATGAAGCGTGTGCGCCCGTAGAAAAGCGACGCGGAGACGCGGCGAGAAAGA
>DATFCB010000699.1:0-2079 GCA_035253525.1 Pyrinomonadaceae bacterium
GCTTTGATACTCGACTTCGGGCGGGTAGGGGTCGCGCTCGATAGCTTCCTCTAGTTGGAAGCCAGCCGCCGTGAGATATTCTTTCATCTCGGCAGACTCGAAGAAGTGGAAATCCATTGAGACTTCCTGGCCGAAGAATTCGTCTTTGTGAAGGGTCTCGCGCCCGAGGTGGAAGGTGATGAGGAGCGCGCCAGCGGGGCGCAAGACGCGATTTAACTCGCGCAGGGCGTCAACCAGAGATGGACGCGGGACGTGTATCAGGGAATAGAAAGCGGCGATGCCGCCGTAAGCCTCGTCGGCAATTTGGCTCAGCGCGAGCATGTCGCCTTGTTGAAAAGGAATGTCCGAGTTAAGACGGCGCGCGTGGCTGACCATCTCGGCCGATAAATCAACGCCGCAAGCCTCCGCGCCCAGCCCGCGCAGGTAGCGCGCGACCTGTCCGGGGCCGCAGCCCATGTCGCAAATGGCCCCGCGCCCCGCGACCTTCTCCGCCAGCCAGTCCAGCATCTTCCGGTCGAACGGTTTTTTGTCCAACTCGTCCGCGAACTCCCTGGCGTAGTCTACGGCCACGCGGTCGTAGCCGTCCTGCAACCCTCTCATGCTGGCACGTTGACTTCCTTGCGCGCCGCGAAGTCTTCGAGGGCGTCGAAGACTTCGAGCGCGTAGCGTACGTTGCCGAAGGGCGCGGAGACCTGCACGCCCTGAATCAAGTCTTTGACTTCGAGGAGCGATTCGCGCGCGATCTTCAAGCCTTCGTCGCGCGCGGCCTCTTTGCTCTGCTCCGAGGCGGTCCGCATGCGCTCCATGATGGAGGGCGTGACGCGCACGCCCGGCACCTCGTTGTGCAAAAACTCCGCGTTGCGGAACGAGACGAGCGGCCAGATGCCCGCGACAATCGGAATCCGCACGTGCTCTATACGCTTGAGGAAGTCAACCAACTGCTCCGTGTCGAAGACGGGTTGCGTGATGGCGTACTGCGCGCCGGCCTCCACCTTCCACTCGAAGCGCTTGATCTCTTCGTCCAGATTGAGCGCGCCCGGATTCACCCCGACGCCGATGCAGAAGGCGGTCGGCTGGCCGATGGGGTTGTTGCCGAGGTCAAGACCGTGGTTGAGCTTGTTGACCATATTGGTCAACCCGATGGCATCTATGTCGAAGACGGCGGTCGCGTCCGGGTACGGCCCCATCTTCGGCGGGTCGCCCGTAATCAGCAGCAAATTGCGCAGGCCCAGTGCGGCCGCGCCGAGCAGGTCCGACATCATGCCGAGCAGGTTGCGGTCGCGGCAGCAGTAATGCAGGACGGCCTCTATGCCTATCTCGCGCTCGACAAGGACGGCCGTGGCCTGAGCGGACATGCGTGTCTGCGCGCGCGGCCCGTCCGGGATGTTGACGCCGTCCACGCCCGCGTCCTTCAAAAGGCGAATCGAGTCGAGCGTCTTGCGCGGGTCGCATCCCTTAGGCGGGAGAACTTCGACCGAAGTGACGAACTGGCCCTCTACGATTTTCCGCGACCACTTGGAGCGCTCTTCGGGCGGGACGACTTGTATGTCTGAAGGGGTCAACTCTTCGACGCTCGCGGCGGCAGACTCCTTGACGACGACGCGCTGCTTGCGCGGAGAGGCGGCGCGCACCGCGTCCGTGATGAGCTTGATGTGCGCGGGGGTCGTGCCGCAACAGCCGCCGATGAACTTCGCGCCCGATTGAATCAGCCGCTTGGCGAACTTCGCCATGTACTCGGGCGAGCACATGTAGAATTGTCGGCCCTGCACGTCGCGCGGGAGGCCCGCGTTCGGCTGCGCCGAGAGTTTCCTGTCCGTCACCTCGCGCATCTTCTCGATGCCGGTCAGCACGATGGCCGGGCCGACGCCGCAATTCAAGCCGATAACGTCCGCGCCCCACTCGTCCAGCCGCTTCGTGAAGACTTCAGGCGTTGTGCCAAAAGTGGTGTTGCCGTCGGGCATGATAGTCATCTGCGCGACGATGGGCAGATCACACAACTCGCGCACGGCGAGAATGGCCTGCCGCATCTCGGAGATGTCCGAGAAGGTTTCCAGACAGAAGAGGTCAACGCCTCCGTCA
>DATFCB010000700.1:0-5923 GCA_035253525.1 Pyrinomonadaceae bacterium
TGTCTTCCCTGTCCCGTGGCTCTACAACTACGCCGGCGCTCCGTGGAAGACGCAAGCCGTCACCAGACGCGTGCTGACGGAACTCTTCACGCCGGACCCTGGGGGCTTGCCGGGCAACGACGACCTGGGCGCGACTTCCTCCTGGATAGTCTTTGCGGCCGTCGGCCTTTACCCGATCATTCCCGGCGTCGGCGGCTTCGCGCTCAACAGCCCGCTCTTCCCGTCCGTCACCATCCGACTGAAGGACGGCAAGCAACTGAAGCTCGTCGGGCAAGGCGCGGAGGCAGGAGCGCCATACGTGCAGGAATTGCGGCTCAACGGGAAGCCGTACGAGAGCACCTGGCTGCCTTACGAGACGATAGCCCCCGGCGCAACGCTTGAGTTCAAACTCGGCGGCACGCCGAATACGAAATGGGCCACAGACCCGAAGGCCGCGCCCCCGTCTTTTCCTGAAGGGACAGAGGACGCCTCAGGCTTGTAATTCGAGAGACGAACAAGGATGACGATGACCATCAAACGGCTCGCGCTCGCTCACCTGTTTTTACTACTCGCCTTCGACGCCAACATTCCGGGCCAGGAAAACCGGCGTTCCGCCGACGACATCAACGTGGCGGTGGAGAGAGGGCTGCTACAGGTTAAGACTTCCGGCGGCCCCGTGCTTCTGAACATAAAACCGCGCCTGCGCTTCGGCGACGGCTCTTCGTTCGTCGGCGAGTTCGAGGCGGCTGTGCAGGAGTCCGGCTCGGACGAGAGCGGGAAGTTCGAGAGTTTGCGGTTCCGCCTGAAGCCGGCAACAGGCGCTCCCTCGGTTAAGGCCGTGCTCGAAATACGGCGTTACCTGCGGCCGCGCATGCTCATCGCGTTTCTGGATTACGACGGGCCTTCGCTCGCGGCCCGCGAAGGCGTCCAGCTCGTGATGGGCCTCGACAGCTTCGAACGCGGAATGGCCGTCAAGCGCTTCAAGCTCTACTGGACCTCGCCCCAGTTCATCGCCGACCACAGGCTGCTCGGCCCCGCTAACCAGTTGCTCCTCTGGCGGCGTGTGCGTGAGGACAATTATCACCTGCTCGTGCCGCTCGCGGGCGACGGCATGATCGGCGAGGTGGGCGTCTCGGAGATTGATTACCGCTACGAGTTCCGCGTCGCGTCGTCGAGCTACGACTCTAAATTCGCGCCGCGCCGCGTCCCGCTCTTCGCCTACGCGACATCGAACGACCCGTACCGGTTGCCATCCGAGACGTACAAGACCGCGTTCGCGGCGAGCAAGCAATACGGGCGGTTGCGTCTTGAGAAGAGTTACCCGGAGGTCTTCACGTGGCTCGGCTGGTGTTCCTGGAATGCTTACGGGCACGAGGTGACGGAGGAGAAAATTCTGGCGAGCGTGCGCTCGCTGCGTGACAAGCAGATTCCCGTGGGCTTCGTACTCGTTGACGACGGCTGGCTCACCGTGCGCGAACAAAAACTCGCCGCGTTCAACGCCGACACGCGAAAGTTTCCGGGCGACCTCTCGCACCTGGCCCGGACCTTGCGCGACGAGTACCGCATCCCGCACGTCGGCGTCTGGCACACTTTTCAGGGCTACTGGAACGGGGTGGACGCAGACTCGGAGATAGGGCGCGCGCACCCGCTTTTCAAAGGGCTCGACGGGAAGGCGCTGCCGGACCCGCGCGACCAAAGGGGCGAGAAATTTTTCGCGGACTGGTACGCGCGCCTCAAAGAGTGGGGCTACGACTTCGTCAAGGTGGACGGGCAGGGCAACAACATCAAGTTCACGGACGGGCTGATGCCGCTCTTTATTTCGGGCGGAGGCTCGCACCGCAACTTGCAGGAGGCGGCGCAGAAATATTTCAGCGACGGCCGCAGCGACGACGCGTTGCTCTCCCCCGGCCTGAATCTGATTAACTGCATGGAGATGTCTCTGGAAAACGCTTTCAACTGGCGCACGTCGAACGTCGCGCGCAACAGCGACGACTACCTCCCCGAAGTCCCGCACAACCCCAAAGACCACGTTTACCAGAACGCTTACAACGCCTACTGGACCTCGAACTTTGCCTACCCCGATTGGGACATGTTCCAATCGCACGACGCGCGCGCGGAGTTTCATGCCGTCGCGCGCGCCATCAGCGGCGGCCCCATCTACATCACGGACGAGCCGGGCAAGGAGCGCGCCGAAGTCGTGCGCCCGCTCGCCTACGCGGACGGAAGACTGTTGATGCTGGACGAGCCGGGACAGGTGACGAGAGACGTTCTGCTGACGGACGTAGCGATGGTGCCGGGGGCGCTGAAAGTCTTCGGCAGAATCACGCGGCAGGGGTTCACGGCTGGAATGGTCGCGGCTTTCAACGTCAACAAGGGCGCGGAGATGGTCACCGGCTGGATTGGCACAGGCGACGTTGAGGGACTTCTCCCGGCGGGAGGAGACGCGGGGGCGGCCGTCGCCGTCTACCAGCGCAGCAACGGGCGCGCGGCGGTGCTCAGGGAGAAGAGCATGGGGCTCCAGATCATCCTCTCAGACTTCGGCCACGACCTCTTCACGTTGGTGCCGGTTAAGCGCGGCGTCGCCGTCTTCGGCCTGCTGGATAAATACCTGGGGCCTGCGGCCGTGCTCTCACAAAGAATCGAGGGGGGCAGCGTCACGGTGCGTCTGCGTGAGGCGGGAGATTTCGGCGCGTGGCTGGCCCAACCACCCGCGAGCGTGGAACTCGACGGGCGCAGGCTGCCGTCTTCATCTTACTTTTACGAGCGAGGACTGCTGCGCGTGCCGCGCTCAAGCTTCGGCGGCCAGGCCGGGGAGCGACAACTGCGCGTGCTTCTGGCCCGGCGGAATCCCGCGTCGCGTTGACAAAACTTAAAGCCCCTTGCCGGCGGCCTTGCCAAGAGCCTCCGCGCTGCGGCGAATCTGCTCGCTTAATCTGATGATCGTCTCAAGGTCGCCCCTGGCCTTCACGGAGTTGTTCGCGTCCAGCACGCCCAACTCCTGAAAGATGGGGCTCGTGACGAAACTCTGGACGGCGGCGTCGAGCGCTATGACTTCCGCCTTCAGCGCCTCGTTGTTGGCGGCGGCCTCCCTCTTTCCAGTCTTATCGTCCTTCTCGGACTCCGGGAGCACCAGGCTTGTTTTTATACTCGACGCGCGCTTCTTAATTTCGCCGGCCTGTTTTTTGACCTGCCCGTAATCGGGAACAGGGCCGGTCGCCAGTGCGTCCAGGAGATTGAAATTGGCCTCCTGCAAGGTCTGAAAATCTTCCTTGAACTGCTGGAACGCGAGCTGCTGGGCCTGAGTCGCCCGCGCCTTCTGCCCCTTCTTGTTCAAGTTTTCGAGCGAGCGCAGCGCCCTCTGCCGCGACTCCAACTCGTTACGGCGCGCGTCGCGCATCGCCTGGGTCGAAGTCTCCTGCGCATGCAACGCGCCCGGCGCGAGGAAGAGCAGAGCGGCGAGGGCGGAGGCGTGAAGAATTGTCGCCAGGGCAGATTCAGTCCGGCGGTCGGAACGGCACATATTCATTCCTCCTGAATCCCTGAGTTGAAAGTTAGGCCCGCTCCGGGGCGGCTGTGGTTTTTCGTGTGCGCCGGAATGTTATGTCCGTCGCGCGGGGAGAGTCAAGATTCAGGTGTCGCCCCTGAGCTTCGACCGGACGCGAAAGGGGCCGTCTCGAATTCGAGACGGCCCCTGCGGGTTAAGTTGAAGTTTCCCGGAGGTCAGAAGTAGAGCTTGAATCCGAGTTGAATCTGCCGCGGGAAGTTTCTCGTGCTGCGGTTGACGAAGCCGAACGTCGTGTTGTTCGGGTTCGTGTCCGGGCCGGGGAAGAGCGGCGTGTTCGTGACGTTGAAAGCCTCGACGCGGAACTGGCCGCGCCAACGCTCCGTGAAGATGAAGCTCTTATTGAGCGACATGTCGAACTGCGGGACGGTCGGCTCGCGGAGCACGTCGGAACGAAGCGGGGTCGTGCGCAGCGTGTCCGGCGCGCGGACTGCCCATGCCGGGTTCGAGCAAGCCACGAAGCCCGTCCGCGTGGCGTTCGGCATGCGGCTCGTGCCGTTCGTCTGCCGCACGCAGGTATTGAACCACTGGTCGTGGCTCTTGTTGTCAATCCGCGGGTCGCCAATGATGTCCAGGTCCGGGTTCGCCATCGGGATGCCCGACTGGAACCGCGCGATCCAGTTATACTCCCAGCCGCCGAGCAGCAGGTTCAGCCCACGGCCCGCATCCGTGAAGAAGCGCCGTCCCTTGCCGAAGGGCAACTGGTAGACGCCGCTGACGACGAGGACGTGCTCGCGGTCGAAGTCTGCGCGCGTGCGCCCTGTCTCGGCGTCCTGCGGGTTGAGGAAGCTGAGCGCCATGTCAGTCTTCGAGAAAGTGTAGGAGGCGATGACGGTCAGCCCGCTGGTCATGCGCCTCTCGACGCTGGTCTGAAGCGAGTCGTACCAGACGCGGCCTGCGTTCTCGAATGCCTGGATCACCTGGTTGAACTGCGGGAACGGCAGGAGCAGCCGGCGGCGCTGGACGGTAGCCCCGTTTATCGAAGTTCCGGGCAGCAGGCCGGCAAACGGGTTCGCCACCTGCTGGCTGTAGAAGACCGGGTCGGCCCGCACGGCGGCCAACTGCTCGGCCGACAGGACATTGATGTTGCGCGCGGCACCGGCGTTGAAGTCGTTGGTCAGAACGTCAACGCTGCGGCTGCCGACGTAGGCAACGTCGAGCTTGAAGTCGCCGGGCAGTTCGCGCTGGATGCCGGCGGCGAACTGGTGGATTTTCGGAATCTCATGTTCGGGCAGGCCGAAGGTCACGTCGCCGCCCGCCTGCGTCAGTAGGCCGCGCGAGGAGCCGATGGGTTGGCTGATGCCGTTCGGGAACGGGTCGCTCAGTGTGTTGGCCGGGATGAATGCCTGCGCGCCGCCGCCGGTGGTCGAGACGAATGGGGTCGAGATGGTGAAGCCCGTCGTCCCGCCAAACTCGGCCTGCGGGAAGTAGTAGAGCCCGTAGCCCGCGCGCGCGACCGTCTTCTCGTTAATCTGGTAAGCGAGGCCGACGCGCGGCTGGAAGTTGTTACGGTCCGCATCGAACGCTTCTTCCGGCTGGCCGTCCACGCCCGCGAACAGCAGCCCGCCCCTCAAATTGGCACAGGCGGGGCACTCGTTGATGCCGGGGCGGCCGGCGATCTGCGCGGCCAGCGGGCTCGTCTGGTCGAAAGCGAAGCCGCGGTTCTGCTGGTTGAAGCGCTCGGTCGGCGGCGACTCGTAGTCGTAGCGCAGACCCAGATTGAGCGTCAAACGGCGCGAGACCTTCCAGTCGTCCTGGATGTATGGCGCGTAGTACTTCCAGCGGAAGCCAGGCCGCGAAAGGTTATCCACGGTCCCGCTCGCCGGGTAGCCGAGCAGGAGCGAGGCGACGCCGATGCCGCCGAGGGTGGCCGTGTTCGCGTTCTGCGACGGGTCTAGCTGCGTGAAGTTCTGGTTGAAGGCGAATTGACCGCCGCCCCAACTGAAAGAAGCGCCGCGCGCGTTAATGCGGTAGTCGCGGACCTCGCCGCCGACCTTGACGGAGTGGTTGCCGCGTATGAGCGAGAGGCTGCCCTGTAGGGCGATGACGTTGGTCGTGTTCTGGCTCGGGTTGCGCGGGCCGAAGGCGTTGAGGCCAGCCACCTCGAAGCGCGGCACAATCGAGACGGGGAGTGCGTCCACGAAATCTTCGGGGAAGCCCAGAGCGGTGGCATCGAAAGGCGTCGAGCGCGTGCGGAACGCCGCCTGGACGAAACGCGTGTAGGTCGCACGCACGTTCAGGATCGCCCGCGACGAAAGGGTCGAGACCCAGTCCACCGCGACCGCATTGTTGGCGCGCACCAGGGGGTCTTGCGCGTCCAGGCCGAGGCCGGGGTAGTCAGCGCCGGAGAACTGGTTGCGCTTGTTGCGGACGTAGCGGACG
>DATFCB010000701.1:0-2858 GCA_035253525.1 Pyrinomonadaceae bacterium
CGTCGCGCTCAGCTACGTGCTCGTCCAGCCGCGCGCGGGCGGCGCGAACGCCAGACGCCTGCTCGACGCCGAGCAGGCCGCGCGGCGCGCCATACAGATTCAGTCCGGCAACGCGGTGGCCCACGACCGCCTCGGCGTCGCGCTCGAAGAGCGCGGCATAACGTCGAGCGACACGGAGCAGGCATACCGCCGCGCCATCGAACTCGACTCAGGCTTTGCCGTCGCCCACGTCCACCTGGCGAGCCTGCTGAGGAAGACGGGGCGCGAGGCCGAGGCCGAGCCGCTTTACAAGCGGGCCATCGAATTGGCACAGGACGCGCCGACGCTGGTCCTGATTGCGGGCGCGCTCCAATCCGAGCAGCGCTGGCAGGATTCAGAGGTGGTTGTGCGCCGCGCGCTGGAGATTGACGCGAACAGCCCGTCAGCGCTCTACCTGCTGGGCCGCGTGCTCATCGTCAAGAAGAGTTTCGGCGAGGCCGAGCAGCCGCTGTCGCGGGCCATCGAAATCAGCCCGCGCTCGTTCGCTCCTTACGCACTGCTCGGGTCCGCCTACCTCGGCCTGGGGCGCTACGAAGACGCGGAGAAGGTTTACACGCGCGCGCTGGATGTCGGCAGCGCGGGCGAGCGTAAAGGCTTGGCGGGCGCGTTCGGCTTCGAGGGCGTCGGCGACGGCTACATGAAGACGGACCGCAAGGCTGACGCGCGGCGCGCCTACCAGCGCGGCCTGCAACTCGACCCCGGCAATTCGAGCCTTCAGGCTAAGGCGAGGATGAACTAGAAAGGAGGGATGAGGGAGGAGGGATGAGGGATGAAAAGGAACTGCTCATCTTGAGCAATTACGCTTTCATCCCTCATCCCTCATCCCTCATCCCTACAGATTGTCATGCTACAGTGTCCCAAATGTGGTCGCACTTACGAGACTGACACGCAGAAGTTTTGCACGCACGACGGCGGGCGGCTCACGCCGTTTGACAGGGCGTCTGCGCCGACCTCTTACGACCTGAACCAGACGGTGCGTACGGATGCGTTCGACCCGGAGGAGACCGTGACGCGCATGCCGGACCTGGGCAAGACGGTCGCGTCCGCCCCGCCGACCTCGGAGATTCGACCCAAAGAGACAGGGCCGGCCGCCGTCCCGCCGCAGCCCACGCCTCAGCAGCCCACGCCGCCGCCGCAGCAGCCCCCGCCCGCGCCGCGCGAGATGATGCCGACGGTGGCCTTCAATCAGCCACCGCCAGTGCCGCCGCCACAGCAGCAGCAACAACACTACGCGCCGCAGCAGCAGACGCACACTTCCCAGGGGCAGGCCACCTCCGCCCCCGTCACTCCGCCGACGGTGCAAGAGCCGTACGCGCCAGCGCCGCCGCAGCAGTACGCGCCCGCGCCGCAGTACCAGCACGGTGCGCAGCCCGCGCCTGCGAGGAAGTCCAATCGCACGCCTTTAATAATTGGCCTCGTCGTGCTTGCCCTTCTGGGCGGACTGGCCGCCTGGTATTTCCTGGTCTACAAGAAGGGCGACGCCACAGCCAGCAGCGACACCAACACCAATGCGAACGCGAACAGCGGCGCGAACACGAATGCCAACGCGGGCGCGAACACGAACGCGAACACGACGACGGCGAACACCAACGCTTCGTCAACGCCTGTGCCGCCCGGCCCTAACGAGACGCAGTTCGTCAACGCGAGCGCGAACCTGGACGGCAAGCTCGCGGAGAACTATTCGGACTTTTCGTTCAACTACCCGAGCGGGTGGGAGAAAGACCCGAAGGCGGGCGTGGCCGGGGCCAGCAACTTCGTCAAAGTCGAGCGCAGGCTCCCGCCCGACTTCACGCAGGAGAACTTCGCCGTCAGTTGGTACGAGAGCCGCGGAACTTTTGAGGCGGACGAGAGTGAGGCCGTGTTCCAGAAGCTTGTCGAGTCGTGGAAATCGCGCCTCTCGAAAAACTTTCCAGAGTTCCAGGCGCTCTCCGACGGCCCGACGACAGTCAATGGGACTAAGGGCTACGAGCTACGCTTCGAGAGCGTCTCGCGCGGGACCGAGAAGGGCGACATCACCCTCTGGGGGCGCGTGGTCTTTCTGCCGCCGGGCGCGGAGGGCAAAAAGAATGGCACACAACTGCTGATGCTCACGACCTCGCTCGCGCCCGAACTGACGAGCGCCGACGATGTTGGCGTCAAAGGCGAACTGCCCGTGATTCTCAACTCGTTCAAGATGGGAAGCAACTAAGAGCCGATTTCAAAACTCAAGGACCGCATTGACTCAACCCCTTTGCGTCTTTGCGCCTTGGCGTGAGAAAAGCTCTTTCTCGCCAAGGCGCAAAGAAGACCGCGAAGGGTTTGAGTGAGTATTCAAAGAGTCCCCTAATTAACCTCAGGTAACAGTCATGAAAATCGTTCTGATAGAAGAGCGCAACGGTCAACCGCAACCTCCCGAGCGCAGTTACGAACAAGAGGCCGTCAAGATCGGGCGCGACCCGGCCGAGTGCCACATCGTCTTCAACCAGTCCGAGTGGCCGATGGTCTCGCGCCGCCACGCCGAGTTCCGTTTCAAGAACGGGCGCTGCCTGATCGTTGACACCAACTCCAGCTTCGGCACTTTCCTGAACGGCCGCCGCGTCATGGAGCCCGCCGAGGTCGGCCCAGGCTCCCGCGTGCAGTTCGGCGCGGGCGGCCCCGTCATGCTCGTCGCGCGCATAGAGCAGGACGCGCCGCCCCAGCCGCGCCCAGACTTGTCCGAGCTTGAGACGCGCCGCGACATGGACAGAGACCAGCCCGAAGAAGTGACGGCCCCGCGCGAGGCCGCGCGAATACCAATTCCCGGCGCGCCGCCGCAGCCGCCTCCTCCTCCGCAGCAACAG
>DATFCB010000702.1:0-2500 GCA_035253525.1 Pyrinomonadaceae bacterium
CAGCTTCTTCAAACGGTTGTTGCGGTTGATAACGCGCCGGTAAAGGTCGTTCAGGTCCGACGTGGCGAAGCGTCCGCCGTCGAGCGGCACGAGCGGGCGCAACTCGGGCGGGATGACCGGAATCACGTCGAGAATCATCCACTCCGGGCGGTTGCCCGACTTCAAAAAGCTGGTCGCGACCTTCAGGCGCTTGGAGAACTTCAATTTCTTCTGCTGCGAAGTCTCCTCCTTCATCCGCGTGCGCAACTCCGTCGCCAACTCCTCGACGTTGACCATCGTCAGAAGCTCTTTGATAGCCTCCGCGCCCATCTTCGCGACGAACTGGCCCGGATAGTCGCGCATCAACTCGCGGTAACGCTCATCGGTCAGAAGCTCGCGCTCCTTGACCGGCGCATCGCCCGGATCAATGACGATGTAGGACTCGAAGTAAAGAACCTTTTCAAGCTCGCGCAGCGGGATGTCGAGCAAGTGGCCGATGCGCGAGGGCAAGCCCTTGAAGAACCAGACGTGCGAGCAGGGTGAGGCCAGGTCAATGTGGCCCAGGCGCTCGCGGCGCACTTTGGCCTGCGTGACTTCGACGCCGCACTTGTCGCAGATCACGCCGCGGTGCTTCATCCGCTTGTACTTGCCGCAGAGGCACTCCCAGTCGGCCACCGGGCCAAAAATACGCGCGCAGAAGAGGCCGTCGCGCTCCGGCTTGAACGTCCTGTAATTAATCGTCTCCGGCTTCGTCACCTCGCCGTGCGACCACTGGCGAATCTTTTCGGGAGAGGCGAGAGAAATCCGAATCGCTTCAAAATCTGGCGCAAGTTGCGTCTTTTGTTCTTGAAATCTGAACATCTTTTTCTCCGATAAAAAAACAGAAGGCAGTTGGCAGAAGGCGGAAGGCGGCTACAGGTTTTGTCCTGCCTGCTGCCTTCCGCTTTCTGCCTTATTCTTTACTCCCCCGCAGTCCCGCCGACGAGAATCGCCTCGCCCGTGCCCGCGCCGTCGCCATTGCCCGTGCCGTCGTCCTTGTTGATTAACTCAACGTCGAGGCAGAGCGACTGTAGCTCGCGGACCAGCACGTTGAAGGACTCGGGTAGGCCCGGATCGAAGTCCGCCTCGCCCTTGACGATGGCCTCGTAAATCTTCGAGCGCCCGGCCACGTCGTCCGACTTGGCCGTCAGGAGTTCCTGTAGGATGTGCGCCGCGCCGTAGGCTTCGAGCGCCCAGACCTCCATTTCCCCGAAGCGCTGGCCGCCGAACTGCGCCTTGCCGCCCAAAGGCTGCTGCGTGATCAAGCTGTACGGCCCGATGGAACGCGCGTGAATCTTGTCGTCCACGAGGTGCGAGAGCTTCAGCATGTAGATGTAGCCCACGGTCACCTTCTGCTCGAAGGCGTCGCCCGTCAGCCCGTCGTAGAGCACGGTCTTCCCGGACTCGTTGACGATCTCGGGCAGCCCCTCCTCGCGCAGGTGCGTGCCGGCCTCTTTGAGCTTGATCTTGATCTCTTTTTCGGTCGCGCCGTCGAAGACCGGCGTGGCGAAGTAGAGACCGAGGACGCGCGCGGCCCAGCCCAGGTGCGTCTCCAAAATCTGGCCCACGTTCATGCGCGAGGGCACGCCGAGCGGGTTCAGGACAATCTCGACGGGCGTCCCGTCCGGCAGATATGGCATGTCCTCTTCCGGCAGGATGCGCGCGATGACGCCCTTGTTGCCGTGGCGTCCGGCCATCTTGTCGCCGACCGAAAGCTTGCGCTTCATGGCGATGAAGACCTTGACCATCTTGATGACGCCCGGCGCGAGTTCGTCGCCCTGCCTGAGCTTCGCGATCTTCTCCTCGTAGATGTCCGAGAGAATCTTGATCTGCCGCTCGGTCCGCTCCTCGTACTCCTTAATCTCCGCCGCGATGTCCACGCGCGTCGAGGTCAGCTCTGCCTTGCGCAGGGCCTTGGGCTCGACGCCCGCCAGCATCTCGCGCGTGATCGTCTCGCCCTTGGGGATGACGACCTCGCGGTTGACCGTCAGGTCACGGGCGAGCTTGCGGCCCTCCAGGAGTTCGTAAATGCGCGCGTCGCGCTGCTCGCGCAGGATGCGGATTTCGTCTTCGAGGTCGCGGCGGAGGCGATCTTCCTCCTCCTGCTCGATGGTCTGCGAACGCTGGTCCTTCTCCTGCCCCTTGCGCGTGAAGACCTGCACGTCAACGACCGTGCCGTCAATGCCCGGAGGCGAGACTAAGGACGCGTCTTTCACGTCGCCGGCCTTCTCGCCGAAGATGGCGCGCAGGAGTTTTTCCTCGGCCGTCAACTGGGTTTCACCCTTCGGCGTCACCTTGCCGACGAGGATGGAGCCCGGCTTGACCTGAGCGCCGATGCGGATGATGCCGCTTTCGTCCAGGTCGCGGAGCATGTTCTCGCCGACGTTCGGGATGTCGCGCGTGATCTCCTCGGGTCCGAGCTTCGTGTCGCGGGCCTCGATTTCCAGCTCCTCGATGTGAATCGAGGTGTAGAAGTCGTCCT
>DATFCB010000703.1:0-2766 GCA_035253525.1 Pyrinomonadaceae bacterium
GCTGGGGGGCCTCTTGACGACGATCTTCACGGCGGGCGGGCTGCCGATTAACGAGTCGGCGTTCGGCATCCTGACGGACGTGAAACTGCTGGAACTGTCGAACGCGGACCTGCCCGTTCTGGGCCAGCTTGCGCTGCGCGCGCCGGGCACGAACCAGCACTCGCACGCCGTCGGCCAGTTGGCCGAAGACGCCTGTCGTGCGGTCGGGGCCAACCCTTTGCTCGCGCGCATCGGCGCGCTCTACCACGACATAGGCAAGACGGCCGCGCCGGACTACTTCGTCGAGAACCAGACGGGCGAGAACCCGCACGACCGTTTGAAGCCGACGCAGAGCGCGAAGATCATCACGAGCCACGTCACCTACGGCCTCAAGCTCGCCAAGGAGATCGGGCTGCCCAAGCAGATTTCCGACTTCATCCCGCAGCACCACGGCACGCGCACGCTACACTTCTTCCTGCGCAAGGCGCAGGCGCAGGCCGCACCGGGCGAGGAGGTAGACGAGGCAGAGTTCCGCTATCCGGGGCCGAAGCCGCAGTTCAAAGAGTCCGCCATCATGATGATTGCCGACTCGTGCGAGGCCGCCGCGCGCTCGCTGGCGCAGCCGAACCCGGAGAACATACGCACCATCGTCACCAAGATCGTTGATGCCATCATCAGCGACGGACAGTTGGACGAGTGCAACTTGAGTTTGAAAGAGCTGACGACCATCCGCGAGGCGATCATCACCTCGCTCACGGCCATCTACCACGCGCGCATAGACTACCCCGGCTTCAACCCACCGCCCCTGACGAGCGGACTGGCACAACTTCCCCGCCCCGAACTGGACACGGAGGAGCGCGGCGTGAGCTACAACAGGACTTCGGAGATTCCGATTAACAAGGCCGGCGAGGTCGAGGACGAGGCGATTCCGCGCGGCGCGTCGAAGCGTTAGGGTGGGTGGGGTGGATTAATTACTTGGGGACTTCACGCGCTTCGAGCTTCTCCACACGCTCTACGGTGTCTTCCTGAACTCGCCACATATTAGAGACGGAAGATTGGAGCAAACGCCTAAAATCTTTTTGCTCGTTCTCGATTGCCGTCAGCCGCCTATTCACTTCCTTCATCTCGGCGAGTACGCCCTCCCATATCGGGCGCGTCTCCTGCAATCGCCTGTCAACCTTCTCTTCGAGTGAATCGAGGCGTGCCAGGATAAGCTTCAGAATGTCGTTCGGCAGTTGTTGTGTGGTCTCTTCGTTCATCTCTTTCCTCCGTCCATCTTAATAGTCTTCCGCTACTAGGTGGGCGGGTGGATGACCAAATTATACGCCTCGCCTTAACGCTCTTCAAAACTTTTCGCGTAGCTTCTGGTAGGTGGTGGCTAGGTCTTCGGGGTGGACGCGGGTTTCGCCGACGGTGGTCATGAAGTTTGTGTCGCCCGTCCAGCGCGGCATGATGTGTAGGTGGAAGTGGTCTGCGACGCCTGCGCCCGCGGCGCGGCCGAGGTTCATGCCGAGGTTGAAGCCGTCGGGGCGATAGACCTCGCGCATCACGGCCTGCAAGCGCTTCGTCAAGTCCATCATCTCGTCGGTGGTCTCTTTGGGCGCGGCGGCCAACTCCGCGAGGTGCGCGTAGGGCACGACCATCGTGTGGCCGCTGATGTAGGGGTAGATATTGAGGACGACGAAATTATGCGCGGCGCGGTGGACTATGTATTTGCTCTCGTCGTCACCCGTAGCCTCAAGCATCGCGCAGAAGACGCAAGCGGGCGGCTCGCTCTTTTCAGTTGACCCGGACTTGATGTAGTCGTATCGCCAGGGACTCCAGAGCCTGTCCATGAGCGCCCACCTCGCGCGGGGCTTAGCGGCACTGCTGAGAGCGCCGTCACAGTTCAGAGGACGGGAGGGGTGCGGTCGTCCGCGGCGGGCGACTCGGGCGAGGCGGAGCCTGCGGCGCTTTCTTCGTTTATCAGCTCTTTTAGTTCCTTACCGGGCTTGAAGTAGGGGACGCGCTTGGCTGGAATGTTGACGGGGTCGCCGGTCTTGGGGTTGCGACCGCGCCGCGCGCCGCGCTCGCGCACGCGGAAACTGCCGAAGCCGCGCAACTCTATCTTCTCGCCCTGATTCAGTGTCTCGATGATGCTCTCAAAGACGATCTCGACGAGCCGTTCGGCGTCCTTTTTGGTGAGTTCCGCCGCCCGCGCGACATCTTCAACCAATTCCGCTTTAGTCATGCCATCACCTCGCTGCTACATAAGACAAAGGCCACAAAGGGGCCGCAAAGCCTCGAAAGGCCAAAGGGCATTCAGCCGTCTCAAAAGTGAGGCTGGTACGTGAGCGTACAGTAGCAGAAAACGGCGGCCCGCCGCAAGACAAACTATGCGCGGCCAACGTTTTAAGGAAAAGTGGCAGTCGGAAGACAAAAGTTAGGAGTCAGCAAGAAAGGCGTGCCCTTCTCCTGACTCCTGACTCCTGACTTCCGACTCCTCTTGTGATTACTTTTCGCTGTCTTTGTCTTCGTCCGCTTCGGAGCTACTGCTGCTGCTGGAAGTCGGGCCGAAGAAATCGGCCAGCTCGCTCAGGGACGCCATCCCGCCTTTGACTTCCGTCGAATAGGTCTTGGTGTCAACGACGTGCTCATCACTGGTTACGGCGCGGGCCGAAAGACCGATCTTCTTGTTCTCCGGGTCAATCCGCAGGATTTTGAAGTCCATCTCCTGCCCCAACTGCACCACGTCCTCGGGCTTGTCCACGCGGTCTTCCGACAACTCTGAGATGTGGCACAAGCCTT
>DATFCB010000704.1:0-9873 GCA_035253525.1 Pyrinomonadaceae bacterium
GGCTCGCCCGTTTACATTGACGGCCGCCTGATTGGGGCCGTCGCCTTCAGCTTCCCCTTCTCGAAAGAGCCCATCGCGGGCATCACCCCCATCAAGCAGATGATTGACATCTTCGAGCGCGGGGCCGAGCGCAACACGAATGGCGCTGCGGAGCCTCGCACCTTCTCCTTCACGGAACTGGCCTCGACGGACTGGAAACCACGCCTGCCGAAGCCCGCCGTCACGGGTGCGCCGTTCGTCGCGCCCGTCGCGATGAATTCGCCGCTTGTCTCGCTTTTGGGCCAGCAGTTGCAGCCCATCGCGACGCCCGTCGTCTTCGGCGGCGTCTCGCAGGAAGCGCTCGCGCTCTACGCGCCGCAGCTACAGGCCAACGGCCTGCTGCCGGTTTCGGGCGTGGGCGGCGCGGCGGCCATCACGCGCCTCGCGCCCGCGACAGAGAAGACACTCGCGCCGGGCACGTCCGTCAGCGTGCAGCTCGTGCGCGGCGACTACTCGATTGCCGCCTCCGGCACGGTGACGATGCGCGACGGGAACAGGATTTACGCTTTCGGCCACCCGTTTCTGAGCCTCGGCGGGAGCGACATGCCCATGACCGAAGCCTCGGTCGTGACCGTCATCCCGAACGCGAACAACTCGTTCAAGCTCGCCGTTCCGGGCCAGATGGTCGGCAACATCTCGCAGGACCGCGCGACGGGCATCTACGGCGAACTGGGCCAGGCTCCGAAGATGATTCCCGTCAAGATCAATCTGCGGACGAGCCGCGACCGCACGGAGACTTTCACCTACGAGGTGGCGAACGACTCCTTCCTGACGCCGCTCCTCTTGAACCTGACGGTCTTCAGCACAATCACCTCGACCGAGCGCAGCATAGGCGACGCGACCATCAGCGTCAGCGGCAAGATATCGGTCGTGGGCCACGAGCCCATCCTGGTCGAGCGCAGATTCTCGACCGCCAACGCACCGATGATGGCCGCCGGGTCAATCGCCGTGCCGGTCAACGCGCTCTTGACGAGCGGGTTCGAGAACGTGCAGATCGGCGACATCACGCTCGACATCACTTCGTCGGAGACGAAATACGCTGCCTCGCTCGAACGCATCTCGCTCGACCGCACCGAAGCGGGCCGGGGCGACAACGTGGAGATTCAGGCTTACGTGCGCACCGAGTCGGGCAAGCAGTTCGTCCAGCGCATCCCGGTGCAGATTCCGCGCGACGTGCCTTTGGGTCAGCTTCTGGTCTTCGTCGGCGACGGCAGCGCCTTGCAGCAGGGCTCGGCCGCGCAGGCTTTCGTCCCGCAGGACCTGAGCCAGCTTGTCGCCGCGATTAACAAGGTGAAGAAGAGCGACCGCCTCTACGTCAAACTCTTCCGCATCACGCCGGGCGCGGTCATAGGCACGAGCGAGCTGCCGAACTTGCCGCCTTCGGTCCTCGCCACGCTCAACTCGGACCGCACGACGGGCGGCTTCACGCCGACCGTGCTCTCGCCGATTTACGAGAAGGAACTGGCTCCCGCCGAGTTCGTCATCGCGGGCCAGCAGATGATAGGGCTCGACGTAGTCCGGTAAAATTCGGTCCAAAATCCAAAGTCCAAAGTCCAAGGTCAAGAGCGAGGTTCTGACTTTGGACTTTGGACTTTAGACTCTTTGTTTGTGATGAAGAGGAAGCGGCGGTCGGATTCGGGGATGCGTAGAGCCTGGTAAATGAGCGCGGACTTTTCGAGTCGTTCGCGCAGGGTGTCGCCGCCGAAGAGGAGCAGGGTGCTTCGCGGCGGGGACCATTCGACCAGTTCGGGTAACAGTTCTGTGAAACGGTCGAGCGCGCGGCAGGTGACGTATGAGGCGTCGGGCGCGTGCGTCTTCTCGAAGCGCGCGGCGACGACTGTTGACCGCTCGTGCGCGCCCGCGCGGCGCAGGGCTTCGCGCAGGAAGACAGCTTTCTTCGGGGACGCTTCCGTCAGCGTGGCGCGCAGGTCTGGGCGGGCTATCAGACAGGGGATGATGGGGAGGCCAGCGCCGGAGCCCACGTCCGCGACGTGCGCGTCCCTCGCGATGTGCGTCAATGCCAGCAGCGATTCGAGGACGTGGCGCGTCGCGAACTCGGCGGGGGGGCACGGCGCGACCAGGTGCAGCCGCGCGTTCCAGGCCATGACCTGCTCGTAGTATTCTCGTAGGCGCGCGATTGCCTGCCCGTCCAGCCGCACGCCGTAGCGCGGCGCATGCTCTTCGAGCGCGGCGTCGAATTCGTCGGCAAACGTCACGGGCTTTTCACTCTCGCTCATGGACACTACTCTTCTTCTTTGCGTCTTTGCGCCTTGGCGTGAGATTGGTTTTCTCACGCCAAGGCGCAAAGACGCAAAGGAAACAGCGAGTCTTTTTTAGCTTAGAACGATGACCGAAAGCAAAAACTCCGGCCCCCATCTGAGCACCGAGCACGAGCGGTTGGGGCGCGCCGTCACGGAAATCATCAGCGAGTATGCGCGTGCGTTGGATGGGTTGCCGGTCACGTCCGCCGCGACGCCCAATGAGCTGGAAAAGATTTTCGACGAGCCGCTGCCCGTGGACGGCATCGCCGCGGACGAAATTCTGGCCCGGTTTCAAACGGACATCGCGCCGCACGCGATGCAGATTCCAAGCCCGCGCTATTACGGCCTCTTCAACCCCACGCCCCTGCCGATTGCCGTCTGGGCGGACGCGCTCGCCTCGGCCATCAACCAGAACGGCGCGGCCTGGCGCAACTCACCATCGGCGAGCGTCGTAGAGGCGCGCGTCATTCGCTGGCTCTGCGCACTGGTCGGCTACGAGAGCGGCAGTTTCGGGACGCTGTCGAGCGGCGGCTCCGAGGCGAATCTCATAGGGTTGAAGTGCGCGCGCGACCATGCTCACGCAAGCGTGCGAGACAAAGGCGTGCGCGCCGCCGCCGGTGAGTTGATCGTCTACGCCTCTGAGCAGTGCCACTACTCTTTGGAGAAGAGTGTGGACATACTGGGCCTGGGCCGTCATAACCTGCGCAAGATAGAGACGGATGACTTCTTTCACATCCGCACGGACCTCTTGCGCGAGGCGATTGAGGCGGACAGGCGTGCTGGACGGACTCCCTGCTGTGTCGCGGGCGCGGCCGGGGCGACCTCGACCGGCGTCGTTGACCCTCTGGCAGAGTTGGCCCAAATCGCCCGTGAATATGATTGCTGGTTCCACGTTGACGCGGCCTACGGCGGCGCGCTCGCCTTCTCCGACAAGCACAGGCATCTCTTACGCGGGATAGAGCGCGCCGACTCGATAACCATAGACCCGCACAAATGGATGTTCGTCCCCTTCGCCTGCGGCGCGACCCTGGTGCGCGAGGGCGGGCGCGTGTTGCGCGACGCCTTCGACATCACGCCGGAGTATCTGAGCGAGCAGCGCGAGAGCATGAAGGGCGCGGACCAGGAATACGACTTCTTCCGCTACGGGCAACTGGGGTCGCGCCGCTTCAACGCGCTGAAAATCTGGATGGCGCTCAAGTTCATGGGCACGCGCGGCTACGCTGAAGTCATCGAGCGGCAGATAGAGTTGACGCAATATCTGGCCGCGCGCGTTGACGAATTGGAAAACTTCGAGCGCGTGGGCCGCGTCGAGACGGCCGTCTGCTGCTTCCGCTTTCTCCCCGTAGAGGTCCGCGCTCAGGACGGCGCGGCCCAGGACGCAACGCAGCGCGCCTTGCAGCAGCGCGTCGAGCAGAGCCGCGAAGCCTGGCTCTCGACCACCGTGCTCAAGGGCCGCCGGGCGCTGCGCGTCAACGTCAACAGCTTCCTGACCGAGCGCCGCCACATGGATGATCTGGTAGAATTGCTCCGGCGCGAGAGCGCGCGGTTGATGGAGGAGAAACTGTGATGACAGACGAAGAGATGCAAAAGAAGATGGAGTTCATCATTGAGCAGCAGGCGCAGTTCGCCGTGAACATGGACTTGTTAAGGGAGGCACAGCAACGCACCGAGGCGCGGGTTGCGGAGGTCGCTACGGCGCAGGCGCAGATGGCGCGGATGCAAACTCACATGAATGAAGTCGTCGCGGAGTTAGCCGGGGCGCAGCAGCGAACGGACGAGAAGCTGGCGCAGCTCATTGACTCGCAAACTCGCACGGACCGGAAGCTGGCCGAGACGGACGACCGGCTGAACACCCTGATTAACGTCGTCGAGCGGCACATCAGCGAAGGCCACAACGGAAAAGCGCAAGGTTGAAAAGGGTAGGAAGTTTATGAACACTCGAAGAATTTCTCGGCCGGCGGCAAGCGCAATTGCTGCTCTCTGCTTCCTGATTCTCGTCACGCAGGCCGGGGCGCAGTCGTCCGACAAGCGTTACCTGTCGTCCATCGCTTCGCGCGCGGAGTTCGACTCGCTCGCGCGCACTTACGACGCGGACACCCCTTATCCGCTCCCGCACGTCATCTTCGTCATTGACCGCAAGGACAAGAACAAGATTTATTATGCCAACGCCAGGCGCTACAAGTTTCATAAAGATTTCGTCAACGGCACCTACCTGTCGCTGGAGCGCGGGCAGGAGTTTTTTGAGAACAATTACCTGAAGCCGAACCGGCGCTTCATCCTGGGGACGCTCGCCTACCACACACCCATCAAGAGCTGGACGTTCGAATTTTGGGAGGGCGACCTCATTCCGGCGGAGCAGATCAAGCTCACCTACGAGGTCATCAGTAAGAGCTTTTTCGCCCCCGTCGCTTTCAAGCCAAACTCGCTCAGGCAGGAGGAGGCCACCAACTCGCTCGCCGACCTCCCGCGCGTCCTGCAAAGCGACATCTCGAAGGAGCAGGAGTACCAGCCGCTGAACGTGGCGCGCGGCATCGGGCGCATACACATCATCGGCAAGCTCGACGACCACGTGGAAATCGGCTCGAACGAGATTCTGATTCTGGACGAGGTGCCCGTCACCCTGCCGCCCGTCGCCGGGATCATCACGACCAAGCCGTCCACCCCGCTCTCGCACATCAACCTCCTGGCGAAATCCTGGGGCGTCCCCAACGCCTACATCAAGAACGCACAGGAACTCTTCAAGGAGTACGACGGGAGGTGGCTCGTCTTCGAGACCAAGCGCGACACGTACTCGTTTAAGCAGGCCGACAACAACGCGCTCGACGAGTACCAGAAGCGGCAGCGCGAGCGCCTGGACCTCGTGAAAACGCGCTTCGACCTCAACGTGACGCGAATCGCGGATTTGCGCGAGCAGAGAGCGAAGTCGGTCATCGCCTACGGCGCGAAGTCCGCGAACCTCGGCGAGGTGATGAAGTCCGGGCTGAGAGGCATCGTCGTCCCCAACGGGTTTACGATTCCTTTCCATCACTTCGACCAATTCATGAAGGACAACAGGCTGGACGTGGCCGTCGGGGCGATGCTCGAAGATCAGCAGTTCGTGCACGACCCCGCTTACCGCCGCGAGCGCCTGACGGAGTTGCGCGAGCACATCAAGCAGGGGCGTATGAGCGAGCGGCTGCGCGACGAAGTCCTGGGCCGCATCCGCACGGGGTACGCTGGCAAGGGACTCTTCGTCCGCAGTTCGACCAACAGCGAAGACTTGCCGAACTTCAACGGCGCGGGACTGTACACGACGGTCCCCAACGTCAAGGGCGACGCGGAAATCGTCGAGGCCATCAAGGCAGTCTGGGCCTCTATCTGGAACTTCGAGGCGTACGAGGCGCGCGAGCGCGCGGGCATCGTCCACACGGACGTTTTCATGGCCGTGCTCATACAGGAGGGCATCAACTCGGAAAGCTCCGGCGTGATGATCACGAGCGACCCTTACGACCCGGAGAACAAGGAGGCGATCTACATCAGCGCCAAGCGCGGCCTCGGCATCAAGGTCGTCGAGGGCAAAAAGATCGCCGAGCAAATTCTCTACCGCCCGCGCGGGGAGGCCGTACAGGTGCTGACGCGTTCGGCCGAAGACAGCCTGCTGACCTTTGATGAGCAGGGCGGCGTCAAGGAGATTCCCATCACGGGCGAGCGCGCCGTGCTGACCGACGAAGTCATACGCCGCCTGGTGCGCGCCGCCGGCCAAATCAAGCGAATCTTCGGCGGGCGCGACCAGGACATCGAATGGGCCTACATGAAAGGGCAAATCTACATCGTCCAATCGCGCCCGTACATTTCGGGAAGCTGAAGAGCAGTGGTCAGTGTTCGGTGGCCGGTGGTCAGTTAAAACAACTGATTTCCCACTGACCACCGGCCACTGACCACCGACCACTGACTATGACTGAAAAAACTTTTGTTGACGGATTGCTGGCGGGCCGCGTCGCTTTGGTGACGGGCGGGGGGACTGGGATTACTGGCGGGGTGGCGCGTGCTCTGGCCGAGGCGGGTGCGCGCGTGGCGCTCGTGAGTCGCAAGCTGGAGCATTTGGAGCCAGCGGCCGAGAGGATTCGCGCGGGCGGAGGTGAGGCGGTCGCGGTCGCGGCGGACGTGCGGAACATGGAAGAGGTGGAGCGGGCCGTGGCCGCGACCGTCGAGCACTTCGGCAAACTGGACATCGTCGTCAACGGCGCGGCCGGGAACTTTCTCTGTCCGGCCGAGGAGTTGTCGCCGAACGGGTTCGGCACGGTCGTTGACATTGACTTGAAGGGGACTTTCAACGTCTGCCGCGCGGCCTTCGCGGAACTGAAGAAGGAACGCGGGCAGATTCTCAACATCAGCGCGACGCTTCACTACATCGGCACGCCTTTGCAGTTGCACGTCTCGGCGGCCAAGGCCGGCGTGGACGCGCTGACCAGACAGCTCGCGGTCGAGTGGGGGCGCTACGGCATACGCTCGAACGCCATCGCGCCCGGACCGATAGAGGATACGGAAGGGATGTCGCGGCTCGTCCCCGAGGAAGTCAAAGAGAAGCTCAAACGCAACATCCCCCTCGGCCGCTTCGGGCGCATACGCGACATAGAGCAGGCGGCTGTCTTCCTCTGCTCCGACGCCGCCAGCTTCATCAACGGCGCGATCATCGTCGTTGACGGCGGCCAATGGCTCTCCGCCAGCCGGATGCTGGGCTGAAGAGAAGATGAAAAAGCGGCTCACAATCTCATTAATGATCGTGCTGCTACTCGCGTCGCACGCGGCGCTGTCCAGCCAGCCGCTTGCGGGCTTGCGGGAGGATGTGTCGGCTGACGAGTACAAGGTTTATTCGGCGGTAATCATGGAGGATTACGTTAAAGAGGGCATCCGGCTAGCCGTGATCACAGACGAAACCTACAAACCTGTGGCCGACGACATCTCTGGGGCACAAGTCTTCGCCGAACTGGCCGAGCCGCTACAGCTACCATCCCTCGCCGCTGATACCTGCGACGATTTTGTGGCACAGAACCGGAAGGAGCCGCAAAAAGTAGGGCGGTCGTTCTCTCTCGGGGTGGACTACGTCCTCGTGGACTACGGGGCCATAAAAGGTTTCTTCGCGCTCAAACTGGATTTGGAGGAGGCGTGGAAGAAGTTTTACAAAAAGTACCCGCGCTCGCGAGGCTACTTTCGACTGTCAAGGGTCGGTTTCAACCGCGCGCGGAATCAGGCCCTGGTTCACACTTCGTGGATGTGCGGCCATCGGTGCGGCGAAGGGAAATTCGTCCTGCTGATCAAGCGAGACGATAAATGGGAGGTCGGGGGCCACTTCACGCAATGGGTCGTCTGAAACGCGCCCCTCTCTTTCCACCAGGAACAGTTTCCAACGAACGATTCCGCACGTCATGCTCGATCTACAGCCCGCAACCTTTGACGATTTCCTGCGCGAAGCAAGGCGCGGCAACGTCGTGCCGGTCGTGCGCGGCGTGCTCGCGGACTTGCAGACGCCGGTCGGGGCTTTCCTGCGCGTGGCCGCTGGCGCGTCTTACGCCTTCCTACTCGAATCCATAGAGGGCGGCGAGCGCGTCGCGCGCTACTCTTTCCTCGGCGCGAACCCTGAGATGGTCGTGCGCGGCTGCGGCGACGACACGCTCGTCCAGCGCAAAGGCAAGTGGGAGATGCTGAAGAATGTTCGGGCGACCGCTTTCGCGCGCGAGTATTTTCGCGATAGGGAACTGGCCCGGCGCACGGGGCTTGCGCCCCTGGCCGGAGGCGCGGTCGGCTATCTCGCATACGAGGCGGCGCGCTGGTTCGAGCCAGTGCTCGGGGCGAACAACGACGAGAGCCTGGAAGTGGACGACGCCGTCTGGATGTTCTACCGCACGGTGCTCGCCTTCGACCGCGTGCGCCAGCGCATAGAGATAACCGCGGTTGTCCTGACCGAAGAGGCGGGAGGCAGCCACGAACGGCTGCGTGAACTCTACGAGCAGGCAGTCGCGGAGACCGCACGCGTCGAAGAGTTGCTGTTAAAGGGCGAGGCCGCCGTGCCCGTCACGCGCGGCGAGGCAGAGGGCGAAGGCGCGTTCGAGTCGAACTGGGCGCGCAAGGATTTCGAGGAGGCTGTGCGCCGCGCGCAGGAGCACATCTCTGCCGGCGACTGCTTCCAGGTCGTGCTCTCCCAGCGCTTCAGTAAGAAAGTCCAGGCCGACCCGGTCCAGATTTACCGCGCCCTACGCGCGACGAACCCGTCGCCCTACATGTACTTCTTCCGGCTCGGCGAGGAATCGGTCATCGGCGCGTCGCCCGAGATGCTGGTCCGCTGTCGCGGGCAGCGTCTTGACTATCGCCCCATCGCGGGCACACGCCGCCGCGGCGCGACCGAGGCCGAAGACTGGCTGCTCGGCGAGGAGATGCGCATAGATGAGAAGGAGACGGCCGAACACATGATGCTGGTTGACCTGGGGCGCAACGACCTCGGGCGCGTCAGCGATTACGGCTCGGTCGAGATCGAAGAGTTGATGACCATCGAGCGCTACTCGCACGTGCAGCATCTGGTCACGTCCTTGCGCGCGCGGCTGCGCGACGATTTGGACCGCTTCGACGCGTTGGCTTCGTGCTTCCCGGCGGGGACCGTGACGGGCGCGCCGAAGGTGCGCGCCATGCAAATCATACGCGAGTTGGAGCGGGGGGCGCGCGGCGTCTACGCCGGGGCGATTCTTTACATGGACTACGCGCAGAACCTTGACTCCTGCATCGCGATTCGCACAATCGTGATGCGCGAGGGTCGCGCCTACGTGCAGGCGGGCGCTGGCATCGTGGCCGACTCAGTGCCCGAGCGCGAGTATGAGGAGACGATCAACAAGGCGCGCGCCCTGCTGCGCGCGATAGAGATGGCCGAGAAAGGATTATGAAAGTGAGCGCGGGGAGATTTTTACTTGCGAACCTGTTTTTAACCTTCACGCTGGCGACGACGGTTTTGGCACAGGAGACGCCGCAGCCGAAGACGACGCCGACGCCCGCCCCGCCGCAGAAGGCGGAGGACACGCCGAAGAAAAGTAACGAGCGGCCCGCCAACCAGGCGACGCCCGCGGCCGAGCCTTTCGACGGCGCGAGCGTGGAGAAGATGGCGGCGCAGTGTGTGCGGCTGGAGACGGAGGCGGGCGCGATAGAGATGGAGATGCTGCCGGAGTCCGCGCCCGAAAGTGTGCGCAACTTTCTCAACCTCGCGGCGACGGGGGCTTTTGATACGACGACCTTCAGCCGCGTCGTCAAGGGTTTCGTCGTACAGGGCGGCAACCTCTCGACCGGGCAGAAGTGGAACTTCGAGACGGCGAAGCGCGCGGCGCGCAAAATCCCGGACGAGCCGAGCCTCGTCAAGCACGAGCGCGGCATCGTCTCGATGGCGCGGCCCGACGAGCCGAACAGCGCGACCACGCACTTCTTCATCCTCGTCGGCACGGCCTCGCAACTCGACGGCAAGTTCTCCGCCTTCGGCCGCGTGACCAGCGGCATGGACGTGGTGGACGCCATCAACCAGGCCGAGGCCGAGAACGAAAAGCCCTCCAAGCCCGTC
>DATFCB010000705.1:0-3029 GCA_035253525.1 Pyrinomonadaceae bacterium
TCGTAACGCACGCCCGCCTCGCGCAACTGGTTCCTCAACTCCTGGTCCTTCGAGACAGTCATCTTGTCGAAACCGACGATCATCGCGGCCTGCGCCTTCTGAAACTGCTCCGCGAGGGCGTTCAAATTTTGCTGTTTTTGCTCTCTAGTCTTCATCTCTTTCTTCCACGCTCCTCACTTATTTGGCGTAAGCCGTCTCGTCCAGGAGCACGCCGGGGCTCATCGTCGCCGCCAGGTTGACCTTCTTGACGTACTTGCCCTTCGCCGTCGAGGGCTTAGCCTTGACGACCGCGTCCAGCAACACGCGTGCGTTGCCCATAATCTTGTCCGAGTCGAACGAGACTTTGCCGACGGGGACGTGAATCACGCCCGTCTTGTCCACGCGGTACTCGACCTTACCGGCCTTCGTCTCCTGCACGGCCGTCTTCACGTCGAACGTCACCGTCCCCGTCTTCGGGTTCGGCATCAGCCCGCGCGGCCCCAGAACTTTTCCGAGTTGCCCGACGGAACGCATCATGTCGGGCGTCGCGATGACGGCGTCGAAGTCGAGCCAGCCGCCTTTGATGCGGTCAACCATCTCCTCGCCGCCGACGAAATCCGCGCCCGCCTCTTCGGCCTCGCGCTGCTTGTCGCCCTGCGCGATGACGAGCACCGTCTTCGATTTGCCCAGACCGTGCGGCAGGACGACCGTCCCGCGAACGAGTTGATCCGCTTTACGCGGGTCAACGCCGAGCCACATCGTCAACTCGACCGTCTCGTCAAACTTCGCGAAGGCAATCTCCTTGACCTTCGCTATACCATCTTCGAGCGTGTACTTGCGCCCGGCCTCTATCTTCTCCTCGGCCGCGCGGTACTTCTTTCCGTGCTTTCTCAATTCTTTATCCTCCGAGGTGCGAACGAGCGCGCGGCCCGCGGCCGTCGCGTCTCTCCCTCTCGTTATGATTTGAGATTTGAAATTTCAGACCTCAAATCAGTTTCGCTTACTCAATCGTAAGCCCCATGTTCTTGGCCGTGCCTTCGATGGTCTTGACGGCCGACTCCAAACTTGTCGTGTTCAGGTCGGGCATCTTGGTCTTAGCGATCTCCTCTATCTTGGCGCGCGAGATCGAGCCGACCTTTTCGCGGTTCGGCTTGCCCGAGCCCTTCGGAATCCCGGCGGCCTTCTTCAAGAGGTCCGCCGCGGGCGGCGTCTTCGTCTCGAACGTGAAAGAGCGGTCGGCGTAGACCGTGATGACGACCGGAATCTTCAGGTCCGGGTCCATCTGCGCGGTCTTCGCGTTGAACGCCTTGCAGAACTCCATGATGTTGACGCCGTGCTGACCCAACGCCGGGCCGATTGGCGGCGCGGGATTAGCCTTGCCCGCCGGAACCTGTAGTTTGATGTAACCTGTAATCTTCTTTGCCATTGTTTCGTGAATCGTGAATCGTGAATCGTAAAAAGCGCAGTCCGTCTATTTACGATTTACGATTTACGGCCTTTCATTCCTCTTCCGCAAAAGTAACCTTCTCGACATCCAGGAAGTTCAATTCCACCGGCGTCGAGCGGCCGAAGATGGTGACCGTCACCTTCAAGGTTGACTTGTCCTCGTTGACCTCTTCGACCTTGCCCGTGAAGCTGGCGAAGGGGCCGCTCTTGATGCGGACGGTCTCGCCCGCAGCATAAGAGAACTTCGGCTTCGGCTTCTCGGCCGCCTCGGTCACGTTGTGAACGATCTGGTTGACTTCCTGCTCGGTCAGGGGCGTCGGGTTCTGGCCCCCTACGAAGCCCGTCACCTTCGGCGTTGACTTGATCGCGTGAAAGACGTTGTCGGGGATGTGGCCCCGCTCGTCACACTCTATCTCGACCAGCACGTAGCCAGGGTAGAACATGCGCGAAGACTCGACGCGCTTGTTGCCGCGCATCTCGACGACCGTCTCGGTCGGGACGAGCACTTCCGTGATCTCGGCTTGCAAGTCCGTATCGCGTATACGCGCCTTCAGGCTGTCGCGGACTTTCTTTTCGTGGCCCGAGTAAGTATGAAGTATGTACCACTGCCTCATTCAAAAAACCTCTGACGCAAGAGCGTCATCCGAGCCCGACCAGCGAGAGCAGCCAGCCGCCGAAGCGGCCCAACTGGACAATCGCATGATCAACGGCCCACAGGTAAACGGCGAAGAAGATGACGGCGACGACCGTGATGATCGTCGTGTTCTTGACCTCGCGCAAGGAAGGCCACGAGACGCGCTTCATCTCCGCGCGCACGTCGCGGAAGAACTGTCCGGTACGCGTAAAGAACCCTGCGCGCGGACCCGACAAGCCCCGCTCGCTGCGTGCGCCTTTGCCCTCAACGCCTTCGCCAAAGCGGGCAGCGCGCGGGGCCGGCGCGCCCGGCGGCACATCCGCCGAACTCAAACGCCCCGGCGGTGGCTCCGCCAACGGCAACTCATCCGAGTCTTCTTTATCAGCCATATCGTTGTCGGCTCTCTCGGCTTTCTTCGACACCAACTATTCCTTATCTAACGAACCTTCAGATTCGAAAGGTGGCAGGGGTACCAGGATTCGAACCCGGACTTTCGGTTTTGGAGACCGACGTGCTAACCGTTGACACTATACCCCTTCAAGAAGGGATGAGGGCGGAGGGATGAGGGATGAAGTACAAGCGTTTGCCTTTCTTTCATCCCTCATCCCTCGTCCTTCATCCCTTACTTCGTTTCTTTGTGCCCCGTGTGCTTGCGGCAGCGGCGGCAGAACTTGCTGAACTCAAGACGCTCAGGCGTCGTCTTCTTATTCTTCGTCGTCGTGTAATTACGACTCTTGCATTCCGTGCACTGAAGCACAATGTTATCGCGCGGCATAATTCAATCCTTTGTTAAAACTGCTCGAAGGCCACGGCCCCGTCGAGGCACAGACTATTCGACGACTTCGGAGACAGTGCCAGCGCCGACGGTTCTGCCGCCCTCACGAATGGCGAACCTCAAGCCCTTCTCCATCGCAATCGGCGCGATCAACTCAATCTCCATCGCCACGTTATCGCCAGGCATCACCATCTC
>DATFCB010000706.1:0-6593 GCA_035253525.1 Pyrinomonadaceae bacterium
AGCTTTCGTTGTTAACTGACCACTGACCACCGACCACTGACCACTGTTTCTACGGAGCAGAAACACATGAATGGTGCGCGTATTCCTATCTTAAAAGTCGGCCGTGTGCTGATTGTGCCGATTCAGGTGGACATGGACGACCAGACGGTCATCCACTTGCAGGAGCGCATCCTGGCGGAGCTTGAGCGCACGGGCGCGCGCGGCGTGCTGATAGACATCTCGCTTTTGGAGATGGTTGACTCGTTCATCGGGCGCATGCTCTCGGACATCGCGGCGATGGCGCGCATCATGGACGCGCGCACGGTGGTCGTCGGGATGCAGCCTGCGGTCGCCATCACGCTCGTCGAGTTGGGGCTGGAATTGAACGGCGTGGACACGGTGCTCAACGTGGACGAGGGCTTCAGGCTGTTGCGCGGAGAGTTCAAGTCCGACGAGGAAGAGGAAGAGCAGACTTACTGGGGGTTGGGCGCGTTTGGAAAGCAGGACCATCGCTCTTGAGCACGACCACGACATAGCGGTCGCGCGCAACGAGGTCCGTCAGCTTGCCTCCGCGCTGGGCTTCCGCGTCATAGACCAGACGCGGCTCGCCACGGTCGCGTCGGAGCTGGCGCGCAACGTCATCAAGTACGCGGGGCGTGGGCGACTCATCGTGCAGCCGACCAGCGGCCCCGCCGGGCAGCAGGCTCTGCGCCTCATCTTCGAGGACCGTGGCCCAGGCATCCCGGACATAGAGGCGGCCATGCGCGACGGTTTTTCGACGGGCCGTGGGCTCGGCAAAGGGTTACCCGGCTCGAAACGGCTCGTTGACGAATTCCAGATAGAGTCAGAGGTCGGTCGCGGCACGCGCATCACCGTCATGCGCTGGCGCTAAAAGCAGAATCCAGAACCCAGGAGTCAGAATCCAGAAGGAAAGGCTGAAACCTTCTTTCTTTTATTCTGACTCCTGGATTCTGGATTCTGGATTCTGCCTTATGCGCGAAATCCACTCCGTAGAGATTAAAGAGTTGGCCCAGGTCGGGACAGCGCGCCGCGCCGTGCACAGGTTCGCGGGCGACCTCGGCTTCGGCGAGACGGAGTTGGCCGAGCTGGACATCGTCGTCCAGGAGATAGGGACGAACGCGGCGCGCTACGCGGCGAGCGGCGGGTGGCTTCACTACAGTCGGCCCCTCGGTGCGGCGAGAGGATTGGAGCTTTTCTACTGGGACACGGGTCCGGGCATCTACGACCTGGACCGCGCCATCCGCGACGGCGTCTCGACCAGCGGGAGCCTCGGCGCTGGATTAGGCGCGATCCGCCGATTGATGGATGAGTTCGAGGTCTACTCGACCTTGCCCGTCTCCTCGCGGCTCTCGTTCACGCCGCGCCGCACGACGCACGGCACGGCCCTGCTCGCGCGCAAGTGGCTCGACAAAAGTGAAGACGACGCCGCGCCCGCGAGTCACGAGGACGCGCGGCGCTTCGGCGTCTGGAGCCGCCCGCACCCCGGCGAGGAGTTGAACGGCGATGCCTACTTCATACGCAAGCGCGGCCGACAGATGTTGCTTGCCGTGATTGACGGGCTGGGGCACGGGCAGGGCGCAAAAGAGGCGTCCGACGTGGCCGTCGGACAATTGGACGAGTGGACGGGCGAGCCGCTTAACGAATTACTGCTCGCGCTGCACGACGCTTTGCGCTCGACGCGCGGCGCGGTCGCAGGCATCGCCACGGTTGACCACGAGGCCGGGCGCTTTTCTTATGCGGGCGTCGGCAACATCCTGATTCGCGTCTACAACTCCCCCGAGCACGCCTCGCCCGTCTCCGCGAACGGCACGCTCGGCGCGCGTCTGGGCCAGTTGCGCGTCTGGTCGTACGACTGGTCGCCGGCCGCGACGCTCGTCATGGCGAGCGACGGGCTGAGCGCCTCCTGGGACATCAGCGCTTATCCCGGCATCCTGGAACGCAGCCCACAGCTTCTGGCCGGCGTCCTCATGCGCGACTACGGTCGCCACGCTGACGACGCGACTGTGCTTGTGGCAAGATAGATAAGGGCCGTGATAAGTGATAAGTGATGAGTGATAAGCAACTGCTTTTACTCATCACTTATCACTTATCACTTATCACTTATGAAGGACATTGTTTCCACACGTCTCGGGGACGTTTACGTCCGGCGCGAGGCAGATATCGTGAAGGTGCGCGACCGCGTGCGCCGGCTGGCGCGCGAGATGGGGTTCGACTCGACCACGCAGATTAAGATCACGACGGCCGTCTCCGAGGTGACGCGCAACATCTACGAGTATGCCAAGTCGGGCGCGATCATGCTGGCGCTGGCCGAGCGCGGGCCTGACTTCGGGCTACAGGTCACGGCGCGCGACGACGGACCCGGAATTGACGAGACGACCTTGCGCGCTATCATGCGCGGGCGCTACCAGTCCGCCTCCGGCCTCGGCGTCGGCCTCTCCGGCACGCGAAAATTAATGGACGAGTTCGACATTCAGACCCAACTGGGCGAGGGCACGCGCGTCACGCTCGTCAAGTGGATGCCGCGCGGCGCGGCCGACAACGTGAAGGGCCGCGTGGAAGAGTTGCGCGGCCACCTCGGCGAGGACGTGGAGGACTCGGCCGTCGAGGTGCTACAGCAGCAGAACCGCGACCTGGCCCAGATTCTAGCGGAACTCGAAGAGAAGCGCGGGCAGCTCGAAGCGCTCAACATCCAACTGAGCGAGACCAACCGCGAGTTGAACGAGGCCAACGCCAAGTTGCGCGAGCTGTCGGAGATGAAGGAAGAGTTCCTGGCCCTGACGACGCACGACCTGCGCTCCCCCCTGACGGTCATCAGTGGCGTCATCAGCTTCTTCACCTCGGGCCGCCTGGGCGAGCTTTCGCCCGAGCAGAAGAACATGGTGGCGATGATGGAGCGCAACACGCAGAGCCTGATCGAGCTGGTCAACGACCTGCTCGACGCCTCCAAGCTCGAATCGGGCACGATGCGCCTTGAGTTGGCCTCGATTAACATACGGGGCGTGGTGGACGAATTGCGCGAGTCCATGGAGCCGCTGGCGAAGGAGAAGGAGATCAAGCTCGTCGAGACGCTGCCCACGGACCTGCCGCCGGTCAGGGCTGACCGGGCCAAGCTGCGCCGCATCCTCCTCAACCTGCTCTCGAACGCGCTGAAGTTCACGCAGAAGGGCGGGACCGTGGAGGTCCGCGCCGCGCGCGAGGGCGACCGCGTGCGCGTGGCGGTCGTGGACACAGGCGTCGGCATCGCGCCGGAGGACGTGGCGCGCCTCTTCGACAAGTACGAGCAGGCGCGTAACCGCGCCACACGCGGCGAGAAGGGCACGGGCCTCGGCCTCTACATCACAAAACAACTCGTAGAGCTACACGGCAGCGAAATCAAGGTCGAATCAGAACTAGGCAAGGGGTCAACGTTCTCTTTCACGCTGCCAGTCGCGGGCGGCGCGAAAACAAAGGGACAGCCATGATGAGAAGATTTCTCTTCATCGTCACGCTCTCTGCGCTGCTCGTGCCGCACCCGGCGCGTGCGGCAGCCGGCCGGGCCAATTTTCAAAGGCGGCCACAAAGTGCCTCTCCCGGCGCGCGCGGGATTGCTTCCATCAAGGCTTACTGCCAATCCCTCGAACGTCACTTCAAGAGGAACGCTAGCGCCGCGCGCTTCTTCGTGGATGCCCTGCCCGAAGGCGGCGCGGAGCCTGCGCCCGAAGGGCAGCTCGACTGGCACGAGGTCAAGAGCGAAGACGAGATGCGCGAGGCCGAGCGCGCTTACGCCAACCACTCCATCGTCGTCAAGACGAAGGACGGCGAGCTTGTCTACGCGGACTTCGCGGAGCCGCGGGAGCATAGCCGCCGCCACCACGAATACTGTTTCCGACCCGACGGGACGCTCGCCAAAATCACCTCCGACTATTACAGCGGCATCGCGGGCATACACGTCACGCGCGAGAGTTTCTACGGCACGGAAGGAAAACTTCTGCGGAGCATGGATAGCTGCTTCAACCTAACCTACACTTCCAATGGAAGCCGCGAGAAGCGTGCGCCATGCAGGCGGGCCGAGATGAGAGAAGGGATGACCGGCTACTCTCTCCCCGTCTACAAGAAAAACGCCGACTTGCCCGGCTACGAAATCTTGAGAACTCGTAAATCGTAAATCGTCGAACGAACAGACGGCTTTCTTTTACGATTCACGATTCACGGCTCTTACTCATCACTTATCACTTATCACTGTCTTACCTTATGCACTATCATCTAATCGGAATCTGTGGGACGGCGATGGCTTCGCTGGCGGGGATGCTACAGGCGCGCGGGCACAAGGTGACCGGCTCGGACGAGAACGTCTATCCGCCCATGTCCACTATGCTTGAGTCGCTGGACATCCCGGTCATGCAGGGGTACGACGCGGCGCACCTGGAACCTACGCCCGATTGCGTCATCGTCGGCAACGCTATCCCGCGCGGGAACGCCGAAGTCGAAGAGACTTTGAACCGGCGTCTGCTCTACCGCTCGCAGGCCGAGACGGTCAAGGAAGAGTTCATACGCGGCCGCCGCTCCCTGGTCGTCGCGGGCACGCACGGCAAGACGACGACGACGAGCATCGCCGCGTGGGTCATGGAGCAGGGCGGCTTGGACCCTACGTTTCTGGTCGGGGGCGTGGTGCAGAATTTCGGCGTGAGCTTCCGCGTGACCGGGAGCGACTACTTCGTCATAGAGGGCGACGAGTACGACACGGCCTACTTCGACAAGGGGCCGAAGTTCATGCACTACCTGCCGGAGCTGGCAATCGTCGGCAACATAGAGTTCGACCACGCGGACATCTACAAGGATTTGGACGCGGTCAAGACGGCCTTTCGTCGCCTGATGAATCTGGTCCCCGGCCAGGGTCGCCTGATTGCGGGCTGGGACAGCGCGCACGTCCGCGAAGTTGTAGAGGAGATGGGGACGAAGCTCCACACGCGCCTCGAAACCTTCGGGACTTGCGAGGACGCCGCGTGGCAGGCGCGCGATATAGATTATTCTGGCGAGCTTGCGCGCTTCAGCGTTTTTCGTGAAGGGGAATTCTGGGCCGATTTCGAGACGCCGCTTATCGGAGACTTCAACGTCCGCAACTGCCTGGCCGTCATCGTCGCCGCGGACGCTTGGGGGATAGAACGCGAGTCAATCAGGGAAGCATTGAGGACGTTCAAGAGCGTGCGCCGCCGGATGCAGGTGCGCGGGGAGGAGCGCGGCGTGACCGTCATTGACGACTTCGCGCACCACCCGACGGCCGTGCGCGAAACGCTTTCCGCGCTCAGGACCAAGTACAGCGACCGCCGCCTCGTCGCCGTCTTCGAGCCGCGCTCTTGGTCATCGCGCCTCGCCGTCTTCCAGGAAGACTACGCACGGGCGTTCGAGCCAGCCGACTACGTCGTCATCAGTAGCGTCTTCGACAGCACGAAGGCGACCGAGAAGGGCCGCGTCCTCGACACACACAAACTCATCGAAGACATTGCCTCGCGCGGCAAGCCCGCCCAACAGATCGAGGGCGCTGACGACATCGTCAAGCACCTCGCGCCTGAGTTGCGCCCCGGTGATGTCGTCGCCATCATGTCCAACGGCGGCTTCGGCGGCATCCACGACAAACTGCTCACGGCGCTCCGCGACTAAAAACAAGCGTTACCTGTTAGAGCCTGTTTGAAAACTCGCTCACGGCCCGCCGTTCTTAGCGCCTTTGCGCCTTTGCGTGAGATGGTTTTGGTTTTTCACGCAAAGGCGCAAAGCCGCTAAGGAAGGATTTCAAACAGGCTCTCGTCACCGACGCGCACTCGTCGCGGACGATTTACGGCTTCGTCTCTCGTTCCCTGTACACCGGCTCGAAAGTTCGCGTCGTGTTCTCCGTGACACTCCCCACGGGCTCGCGCGGCGCGGTCAGTTGCGGCGGCACGGCCGAAGGCTTCCCGGAAAGCCGCCGCTTCTCAGGCTTGGCCGGCGCGTCGTCCGGCGCTTGAGCCTTCCCGCTCGTCAGCCGCGTGAACTGTCGCAGGAGTTGCCAGTCCACCAGCAGGATGACCAGCAGCGAAAGAATAATCAACGCCAGCCGCCCCTCCTCTATACTCAGCCCCTTGCTCACGAACACCATCACCAGACTGAAAATCAGCGCGAACCCGCCCAACGTAATGAACGCCACCGCCGCCGCCATCGCCCACGCCGCCCCCGCCGACACCCTCACTGACGGCTGTGACGACGCCACCACCGCCACCTCCTCCGACACAGGCTTCAACTTCGCCCCGCACCGATTGCAATAGCTCATCCCCTCCGACACTTCCGCCCCACACGACGAACAATACATATTCATTCACCCTCTCCAATCTTCCACAGCGCCGCTTCCCACCTCACCTCTCCGCGCCCTTCCCCACATGAAACTCATCCTCCGGGTCAATCTCCACCACCGGCATCGCCTCAAACTTCCCCTCATCAAACGCCGGCATCTCCGGCTCCCCCGCCCCCAACTCCCTCAAATGCCCCCTCGCCTTCTCCAATCCCCAATGGTAAGCGAACGGCGGCCCATTACACCACGCCAACTGATACGCTTTCACCGCCGCCTCGGTTGCCTTCGCCTGATT
>DATFCB010000707.1:0-12789 GCA_035253525.1 Pyrinomonadaceae bacterium
CGCCCCGTAGCGCAGCTCAAGCCCTTCGTACTCTTCACGCGCCGCGCGGTCGCGCACAGGGGCGAAGAGCATCACACGCCCCGACGCCGCGCGCTCCTCTCCCTTGAATCTCAGCCTCTCGGTTTTCAGCACGAGGTAGAAACCGTCCGGCGCGGGCTCCGTCGCGCGCTCCAGCACGCCCGTCACCTCCACCGGGTCACCCGACTCAATCACCCCGTCGTCATAAAGCCGTTCGATTCTGCTCGCCGCCGCAACTTCCCTCTTCTCCAGAATCATCAGCGCCGCGCCCGCGCCGCAGAACGCCAGCACGAGCAGCAACGAGGCCGCACGCTCCCGCCGCTTCACGAACCAGTAAACGGCAAGGAGCGCGCACGCCGCCCCGCACACGAGCAACAGTTCGAGGGGCAGCGCGATGAAGCGCGCGCCAACGACGCCCAGCGCGAAAGACGCCGCCAGAACCGCAAGCGGATGTGCGACAAACATTGAGAGGAACCAGTCCTCGACTATGAAGTAGTTTACTGTTGGGTGGGATGGGCCGACTATAACACGGATGGTCTGACGTGCAGAAGAGAAGTTAACCCGGGGTAGAGGTTCAGGTTGAAATGTTGACTGATCTTTCTCAGGAAGAAGTTTCTCGCTGGAGGCGCAAAGACGCGAAGAAAGCACGCAAGGGAAAGAATCATTCAACCGCTTTGCGGTCTTCTTGGCGTCTTTGCGTGAGATTGCTTTTCTTCGCCCCGCCTGAAACTGAACCACTACCTAACCCGGCGCGGGGTTTCTTCATACTCAAAAAACAGGGACCGCGAAGAGACGCGAGGCGACACGAATTAGAGCAATCTTTTTCGTGTCGCCTCGCGTCTCTTCGTGGTCGGCGTCTTTTGGCTCAGGCTTCGCGAATCGCGCCTCGCAGGGTCTTACTCCCGGCAGCGCGTGTCTATGATGACTCTGGCCTTGCGGATGAACTCGGCGGTCCAGGCTTCGGGCGACTGGTCGCGCTCGGCGTTGCGCGAGGCGCGGAAGACGCGTGTGATGAGGCCGTTACTTTTCTCGGCGTCGAGGAGCCTCTGAAGCCCTGTGGCGAGGAGTTGCCGGCCCTCTTCGCCGACGCTGGCGTCGCCGACGCTCTTGGCCGTCGTGGTGCAACGGCCGCCGCTCACCTTGATCGGGTCCTTGCCCCTCCACTTTTCGAGCCTCGCTTTACTCTCGCTTGAGCTGGAATAGCCCCATGTCGAGCCCATGTCGCTGACGTAGAAGACGGCCTGGCCCGGCTCGCAGGTCAGCGTGTCGCCGCTCTTCGTCCACTTGAGGCAGGCGAACTTCTGATTATCGGTCTTCGTGTCGCCGTGGTCTATAAAGGCGAGCCACAGTTTGAAGGCGTCTATCTCGGCGCGGTTCGCGCCGCTCTGGGCCAGTTTCTGAAGCGCGGGGGCGATGCCCGCCGCGTCCTTGTCGTTGCAGTTGGCGTCAATCCCCTTGCCTAAGGAGAGTTCTATGCCCGCGCCCGGCTGGAAGGGCGTCCACGGTGCGCCCTGGAATTTGCTCGTCAGACTCTTCTCGCAGTCGTTGCAGGTAACGTCGGCGACCCAGTTGTCGTCCGCGAAGAAGCCGAGCGCCTTGGAGAAGCGCGACGAGAGGAACTCGCCGTAAATCTCGCCGTTCTTTTTGTCGCGCCCCTGCCCCTTGAAGTGCGGCTTGATCTTGTAGCGTATGCGTTCGCCGTCCTCGTCCACGACGCCCTGTATCGAGCAGTGGAACTTCGGCGTCGTCCCCGCGCCGGGGCTCGGGTCCTTATTCGCGACGCAGATGATCGGCTTCGCCATCCCGTTCTCGTCAACCGGCGGCGCGCCGAGTCTTGGCCCAGCGCCTGTGCTGTAGCCGAGGACAGGGTCGTAGTCTGGGTCCGGCTCCTGCCAGACCTTAGCCTTCTGCTCGGCCTGCTCGCGCGCCTGCTGCGTGAAGCATCGCTGCTGCTGCGCAGCAACCGGCAACGCCAGAAAGATAAGGAGCACTGAAACGGCGAACGGCTTACGAAACATGAAGGTCCCTTTCGTCACGAGAAGATTCCTGGTCGGCCCAGGTTCATTCCGGGCCGCGCGGTTAATGATGGAGAGTTCGTCTGCCAGATGAATTTATGTATCGCCCCGCCCGATGTCAAGAGGCCGCGCCTCCGTGTAATGGGTCGGTTCGGTAAAGCAATTCCAATCTTCCTCTCCTGCGCAGGCCGCCCGATGAAATGCTTTGTGCCAAAACGACATTGACATTTAGAGACCGGTAACTCGGACAATTATCAGTTCTCGTTAAATTTGAAATTGACCCGCTTCCTTAATTCATGGTTCTGGCGAACTGCACGCATGTCGGGTACACTGACGCTCTCTCGCGACGGTCTGAATTCGCTGCCGCACGTATTCGGCGGCGTGCTGCTTGAGTAGAGCCAAACCTCTCAGATCACCATGTCTATCATCGTCTGCCGACCGAAGAGTCTTCCGCTCGACAAGCTCGTCGCCGCTGAGCGACGCGCCCTCGAAGTCAATCCCGAAAACGCGTTGGAGAGGCGCATGGTCACACGCACGCCAACCGGACGGCGCGGAGGGCCGCGTCGCATTGCGGTGGTCATCGCACGAAAGTGGCCCGCGAGCGGCGTGCGGTTGAGCGTCTCGTTTCTTGACAACCCCTCCGCCGCGTTGCGGTCGCGTATTCTCCTTCACATGAACGCCTGGGGAGAACACGCAAACGTCCGCTTTGCCGAGACGCAGGGCGTCGGTAAAGTGCGCATCGCGCGGCTCGATTCTCCGCCGGACATGGCGGGCTATTGGTCCTACGTCGGCACAGAGATTCTTGACGCCGAGGAGGACGAGCCGACGCTCAACCTCGAAGGCTTCACGATGCGCGTGTCCGAAGCGGAGTTTCGCCGCGTGGTTCGTCACGAAGCCGGTCACACACTGGGCTTCGACCACGAGCACATGCGTAGCGATCTGGTGAAACGGATTGACCGCAAGAAAGCCTTCGCATACTTCGACCGGACCGAGGGGTGGACGCCTGAGGAGGTGGAAGAACAAGTCCTCACCCCGCTGGCGAAGAAATCAATCATGGGCACGAAGGAGAGCGACCCTCTCTCGATCATGTGCTATCAGCTTCCGGGGGCGATCATGAAGGACGGTAAGCCCATCCCCGGCGGGCTCGACATCAACCAGAACGATTTTGCTTTCGCGAAGATCATCTATCCCAAGCCGGAGCGTCGAACGACGGAGACGGCCGAGCCCGAAGAGCCGAAAGAAGAGCCGAAAAAAGAGCCTCGGGCGACTGCGTTTGCCGCGACCGCCGTCGAAGCCGGCGAGACGTTCGAGCTGGTAGTGATGGACGAGTTCCTTTCGGGAATCGACTCACCTCGCGCCGCCGGGTCGAAGCCCAAGTTCGCCCAGGTCTTTGCGACCTATTGTGGGGCGCGAGTGATGTCGGTCATGCAACTCAAGGCCGACAAAGGCGAGGCGAAGACACGCTTCGGACAGATTATCGGCGTGCACGAGCGCATCAAGGCATACACGAATCGTGAGCACGGGTCGTTGCCTGATGACGAAGAGATGATCGCCTTCGGCAGCCAGCTTTTTGACACACTCTTTCAGGGCGACGTGCGGCGTCTGTATGACGAAGCACGCACGCGTCAGCGCAGCCGGCTTGATGTCGTCCTGACTTCGATGATTCCCTGGATCGCCGAAAAGCCCTGGGAGTTCGCGTATGACCACGGTCGCAAGAGTTTCCTTGCGACCGAGGAGACACACTTCATTCGGAACGTGCTGACAAACGTCCCGGCCGACCAGATCATTCGGGCGGACGGCCCGCTGCGCATCCTCGTGGTCTCAGCACAGCCCGTGGGCTACGGGCTGCTTTCTGTCGAACAGGAGCTGGCGGTGATCCGGCGCGGCTTTGAGCCGCTGATCGATGCGGGACTCGTCGAGATCGAGCCGCTGGCACGCGCGACGCCGTCAATGATTCACGGCCGTCTCATGACGGAAAAATATCAGGTGGTCCATTTCATCGGCCACGGCGTTTACGACGAGGAGCGGGGCGAAGGTCGTCTGATCTTTGTCAACGAGAACGGAGGCGAATACTCTCTGGGCGAGCGTTCCGTCCGCGAAATTTTCCGCGGGAGGGGGTTGAGTCTGGTCTTTCTGAACGCCTGCGAGAGCGGCCGCGGCGGCCGCGCGGATTTCAACAAGGGCGTGGCCCAGTCGCTGGTCGCGCGCGGATTGCCCGCGCTGGTGGCGAATCAATACAGCGTGCTCGATTCGTCCGCGACATCCTTTGCGCAGCACTTCTACTGGTCACTGGCGCAGGGCATGTCGCTCGGCCAGTCGGCGCGCGAGGCGCGCATCGCAGTCAACTACCTCCTCCACGGAGAGCCTATTGACTGGGCGGTCCCGGTACTCTACGCCCGCGACCCAAACGCGACTCTCTGCGCGCCGCCGAAAACACCTGTGAGGACGCCGACGACGGGCGTCCGCGCGTCCGCGCGTCGTGCGACGGCGGCTCACGTCGCACGTGTCGCCGTCTGGGACATGGACAACGTTTTCCCAGCGTTGGACAAGACCGTGGAGGCTATGAATCGTGCTCAGGGCATCTTCGGATTCGAGCTGGTGGACGTGTCAGTGCCGCTCGGTGTCTGGGACCTGGACACCGCACCGGGGACACCGTACCTCTGGGCCGAGCGTCTTGCCCGCAGACTGCAAAGGATGCCGATGGAACTCGGCGTTGAAGTATTGGCGTGCGTGACGAGACATTGGATGCGTGACGACGAATGGTTCAATCTTTACGGATGGTGGCCCGGCGAGCGCACGCCTCCAATCATCATCTATTCGGTGGCGGGCTTTGATGAAATGGCTCCCGAGGGGCCGGACACGGATCGGGCGTTAGCCAACGCGTTGGTTGCCGGACTTGCAGGCTTCTACGGAAACGCGGACTCTCACGAAGAGGGTGCGCAGGATTGTCCGCTGGCATTCAACGAAAGCAGGGACTTCAAACAAGTCGTCGGACGGCAGAAATTCGACGCGGCGTGCCGCAAAAAACTGAAGCCTAAACTGGGCGTAAAACTCGATGCGCTCGAAGCATTGTTGAAGACGTTCCCTACGGAACGGTGACATGAGGAGGAAACTTGGCAACGAAAAAGAAGGCCCCATCAAAGCGTGCGAAACGTAGTCCGGCGCGAGCTGAGGTCAACCTTCGCGCCGCTATGGCTAGCGGGCGAAGCGCCGCCGGAGAAGTGATCGCCTTCCGCGAGAAACAGCGCCGCAAGCGCGCGGCGCTTGAAAAGAAGCTGCCTGCGCGCCGGCGCGGACTCGGCGCGGCCACGCGAGTCCCCACGAAAGCGCGTGGCCTGTTTGGCACGAGGAAAACTGTCGGCGTGCTGATAGCCGAGGGCGATTCGTGGTTCGACTATCCCATGCAGGACGTGCTCCGGCTGCTCGAAGACGATTACCTCTACGACGTAGAGTCCGTGGCTCACAAGGGAGACAATGTTGAAGACATGGCGCACTCCAAAGGTCAATTCGAGGAGTTCGCCCGGCGTCTGGAAAAACTGCTCCGCGACGGCAAAGTACCGCGCGCCATTCTGCTGTCGGGCGGCGGAAACGACATTGCGGGCGATGAGTTCGTAATCCTTCTCAACCACGCGGCGTCAACGCTGCCGCCCTTGAACGAGGACATCGTTCGCGGCGTGATTGACGTACGCCTGAAGGAAGCGTACGCGAGGATTCTCAGCGGCCTCACCGCCATCGCCAAATCCTACCTCGGCCGCCCGCTTCCCATCATCACACACGGCTACGACTACCCGGTTCCCGACGGCCGAGGTTTTCTGGGGGGCTGGTGGAAACTGCCCGGCCCCTGGTTGAAGCCTGCTTTCCAGAGAAAGGGGCACGACAATCTTGCGAAGAACACGTCGCTGATTGCACAACTCATTGATCGCTTCAACGCGATGCTCGCGGCCGTGAGCGCGCTCCCGGAGTTTGCGCACGTGCACTACCTGGACCTACGCGGCACGTTGAAGCATGACGGTACGTACAAACAGCATTGGGCCAACGAAATGCACCCCAGCGCGACGGGGTTTGATCTGGTGACGGAGAAATTCGCGAACACGCTCGAAAAGCTCTGATTGGAGCGGCACCAAAGGACGCGGCCGTATCCTAGTCCCTGAGGTGGACGACCGTCTCGACGTGATGAGTCTGAGGGAACATGTCGAAGGCGGCGACCGATTCGAGCGTGTAGCCGCCCGCGATGAGTTCTTTGAGGTCGCGGGCGAGGGTGGCGGGGTCGCAGGAGACGTAGGCGATGTGGCGCGGTCGGAGCACGAGGATGCCATCTACGGCTCCCTCTTCGGCCCCGGCGCGAGGGGGGTCCAGGAGGAGGAAGTCCGTGGGGGCGAGGCCCGTGTTCGTCTTCTTTAACCAGTCGCCGACTTTACTGATTTCAAAGGTCGCGTTGTCGAGGCCGGCGTCCGTCAGGTTGCGGCGGGCGAAGTGGATGGCCGCGCTGTTAGCTTCGACGCCGAAGACGCGCGCGAAGCGGCGGGCCAAAGGTAGTGTAAAGAGCCCCGCGCCGCAGTAGAGGTCAACGGCCGTGTCGCCGCGGGCGTCGCGTGTGGCGAAGGCCACGAGCGGTTCAAGGAGCGCGTGGTTGATTTGAAAAAACCCTTCGGCGCTGAAGCGGTAACGATGGCCGCCGATGAGGCGGCTGACCTCGCGCGTCGGCAATTGTGGCGCGGGCGGAGCGAGCGACGCGCCCTCGTCTCCGGCGACGGCCTGAAACTCCGTTAACTCTTCCGGCAACAATTCTTCCTTCATCTGCGCGCGCAAGGCTTCGAGCGTCGTCTCCAACTCGGGGACGAGGACCGGGCAGGCGGCTACGTCGCAGACGCGGTGAGAGGCGCGCTCGAAGTAGCCCAACCGGTGTCGCACGGCATCGCGCTGCCACTGCGCGCGCGAGCGGTAATTCCAGGCGCTCGGCGATGGGGTGATCGGAAGCTCTCCGACAAAATCCACGCGCGCGATGCGGCGCAGGCAGTCGCGTATGATCTCGACTTTAGCGACGAGTTGGGCCGCGTAGCTCAACTGCTGGAAGTCGCAGCCACCGCAGCGCCCGAAGTAGGGGCAGGGCGGCTCTACACGCACAGCGGAGGGCTCGACGATCTCAACGATGGAAGCGAAGCTCACGCGGCCCCGTGTGCGCTCGACGCGCGCGCGGACGCGGTCGCCGGGCGCGGCCAAAGCGATGAGCAGGGTCTGGCCGTCAGCGTGCGCGAGGCCCGCGCCGCCCGGCAGGATGCGCTCGATTGTGACTTCGACGACCGCGCCCGAAGCTTGCCGCTCCTTCGAGCGGCCTTTGGTTTCAGGTCGCTTGCGCTTTCTCATTACGGGATAAATGTCTCACGCCAAGGCGCAAAGTCGCAAAGAAAGCACGCAAGGTGAAGAGGCATTCAACATCTTCGCAGTCTTCTAAGCGCCTTTGCGTCTTTGCGTGAGACGTTTTTTCTTAGAGGTAGAAGAGGCTCAGACGCGGCAGGCCGTGCGCCTCGCGCAGGCGCTTGAAGACCAGGTTGGAGAGCGTCTGCTCGTAGACGGTTTGCTCCATGCGGCCGCGGTAAGGCTGCAACTGCTCTTCGGATTCGGCGCGAACTTTTCCCAACTCGCGCGTGGGGAGATGCGCGCTGAGGGCCGCGTCAAGCATCTTCTCCAGACTCGTCAGAGACTCTTCCAACTTCTCCGCGTTCGGACGCGCCGCGCGCGCGAAATCCTCTCTCAACTCCTTCAAGCGCGCGGCGGAGCGTGCGAGGGCGTCGCAGAAATCATCCTGGCGCGACTTCTTCCGCTCGTCGCAAATCTTCTGTAGCGCCTGGCCCGCGTGTTCCAGATGTTCGAGGATGGCCGCGCGCGAGAAAGGCGCTCCGGCATCAGTCGCCTCTTTTGTGCCAGCGCGCTCGCCGTTCTTTTTCGCGCCGGCCCCGACCTGCGCCTCCTGCCATTCGGCGAACTGCGCCTCGACCTCCTCCTGGCAGTAGAGCAACGACTTGACCGTGCGCCTTCTGGGCTTCGACTCGAACGAATCGAACGAGCGCTCTATCCCGCGCAGCGCGACGTGCAGCGGCACGCCCATCTCCTTCCAACTCTCTATCAAGGCCCAGTCCATAGGGCTCAGCAGCAGGTGCTTGCCCCGCCGCCGTATGAAAGTGTCTTCGATTTCGGTGAAGTAGTTAAAATAATTCATAGTGATAAGTAATGAGTGATGAGTGATGAGTAAAAGCATTTAACTTATCACTCATCACTTATTACCTATCACTTGTCTTTCGTATATCAGCCTCAGACCTTCGAGCGTCAGCGTGCTGTCAACCGTCTCGATCAATTCGGAGCCGGTGGTGATGAGGGAGGCGAGGCCGCCGGTGGCGATGACGCGCGTTTCCGGGCCAAGCTCTTCGAGCATCCTTTTCAGTATCCCGTCAACCAGCCCGACGAAGCCGTAGTAGAGGCCGGACTGCATGGAGCCGACGGTCGAAGAGCCTATGACGGTCGCGGGCCGCTTGATCTCCACGGGCGGCAGGCGCGCGGCCCGCTGAAACAGCGCCTCGGACGAGATGCTGACGCCGGGCGTGATGACGCCCCCCAGATAACGCCCACGCGCGTCAATGGCGTTGAAGGTCGTCGCCGTCCCGAAGTCAACGACGATGCACGGCGCGCCGTACTTGTGTATGGCCGCGACCGCGTCAACCAGCCTGTCCGCGCCCACGTCCGACGGCGGGTTGTAAAGAATCTCCAACCCCATCGGCGTCGCGTGGTCAATCATCAGCGGCGTGACGTTGAAATAGACCTCAGCCATCCTCTTCAGAGTGTAGTTGAGCGGCGGCACGACCGATGCGATGGCAATCGCCTTGATCTCTTTCGCATCAATCCCGGCGAGCTGAAACAGGTTGCGCGCATAGACGCCGTACTCGTCCACCGTGCGCCCGCGCGTCGTCGTCAAACGCCAGTGCGTCACCAGCCGCTCGCCCTCAAACACCCCGAGCGTCGTGTTCGTGTTTCCCGTGTCAATGACTAGAAGCATAAGAAGTAAGTGATAAGTGATGGGTGATAAGTGATAAGTTAAGGCAAGGCTTTTTCTTATCACTTATCGCTCATCACTTATCACTCCCTCGCAAAGACGTGACATCGCCCGCGCGCACGATCCTGATTTCTCCCTGGTCTGTTTCTACACGTAAAGCGCCGTCGGGTTCAAGGCCGCGCGTCAGGCCGTCGAAAGTTTCCGTCGCGAGCGCGACGCGGACCGGGCGGCCGTCGGCGTAGGACGAGCGGCGCGACCACGCGTCTATGATTTCCCGCCCGCCGCCCGCCGCCTGAAGCGCCGCGTAGCGACGGAAGACTGCGCCGAGGAGCGACTGCAACAACGTCTCAGCGTCGGGTGCGTTTCCGGTCAGTGACGCGACGGAGGCGGCCGTCTCTTTCAACTCGGGCGGGAAGGCGCGGTCGTCCAGGTTGACGCCGATGCCGAGGATGACGGCGCGCCCGGTTCCTGTCTCGATTGTCTCCGCCAGAATCCCGCACAGCTTTCGCCCGCCCGCGACGATGTCGTTGGGCCACTTGATGTCCGCATCGAGCGCGCAGGTTTGTGCCAGCGCCTCATGAACGGCGAGCGCGGCCATGAGCGTGATGAGCGGCCAGGCGTCGGGGGCGAGCGCTGCTGGCCTGAGCACGATGCTGAGGTAGAGGCCCGCGTCCATTGGCGAGACCCAGACGCGCTCGCGCCGCCCACGCCCGCGCGTCTGCTCGCGCGCGACGACGCACAAGCCTTCGGGCGCACCCGACGCGGCCTGGCGCGCCGCCTCCGTGTTCGTGGAGGGCAACGAATCGAACCTGAGAATCACAGGGCGCGGTGGCGTCTTCATCAAAGCTTCAGTTGCGCGTTTGAATCTTCTTGCGAGAATCAACCTAGTACGATAGCTTTCCACGGTCAAGCGGCCCTGAAACCGAGTTCGTCCGGGAGGAATTTTCTGTCATGAAAAACTTCGGTCTGCTGTTTCTCTCAACGCTCCTGATTCTCTCCTTAAATTCTACTGGCACAGTTTCGTCCGACTTGCAGGCGGGAAAGCTCGTTGACCTCTCGCACCCCTTCGACGCCGACACAGTTTACTGGCCCACGGCCGAGGGCTTTAAGCTCGACAAAGATTTCGAGGGCGTCACCGAGAAGGGCTACTTCTACGCCGCCAACAAATTCTCCACCGCCGAGCACGGCGGCACGCACATAGACGCCCCCGTCCACTTCGCCAAAGGGCGTCACACGGTTGACGAGATTCCGCTCGAACAACTCATGGGCGAGGGCGTAGTCGTTGACGTTGCTAAGCAGTCGGAGGCGAACCGAGATTACCAGGTGACGGCCGAAGACTTTCTTCAGTGGGAGAAAGCGAACGGCAAGATTCCGGCGGGCGCGATTGTCATCCTCAGGACCGGCTACGCGCGATACTGGCCCGACCGCAAGAGGTACATGGGGACGGACGAGCGCGGGGCCGACGCTGTGCCAAAACTGCACTTTCCGGGGCTGCACCCTGAAGCGGCGCGCTGGCTCGCCGCGAACCGCTCGATCAAAGCCATCGGCCTGGACACGCCGAGCATTGACTACGGCCAGTCAACGCTCTTCGAGAGCCACCGCGCCCTCTTCGACAAAAACATCCCGGCCTTCGAGAATTTGAACAATTTGGACAAGCTCCCGACGAAGAATTTCACAATCGTGGCCCTGCCGATGAAGATTAAGGGCGGGAGCGGCGGGCCGCTGCGCGCCATCGCCATCCTGAAGGAGAAACGTTGAAGCGGTCGGACTGCCTCGGGGCAATAAAGCATGAACGGCGAGATTGACTGGTTCCCCATCAAGCTCTCGTTCGCGGTGGCGGGCGCGGCGACACTGATTGCGCTCGTCGCGGGCTCTCTGCTCGCGTGGCTGCTGGCGCGCAAGCGTTTTCCGGGGCGCGACCTGGTTGACGCCGTCATCACGCTGCCGCTCGTGCTGCCGCCGACAGTGCTCGGCTATTACCTATTAGTCCTGCTCGGCACGCGCTCGGGCTTCGGCGGCTTCCTCTATAGAAACTTCGGCATCCGCCTGACCTTCACGGTCACGGCGGCCGTCATCGCCGCGACGATTCACGCGCTGCCGCTCGTCACGAAAAGTTTGCGCGCGGCCTTCGAGGGCGTTGACCCGCAGCTCGAAGCCGCGGCGCGCACGCTCGGCCTCAACAACCGGCGCATCTTCTTCCGCGTCACGCTGCCGCTCTCGGCGCGCGGCGTGCTCGCGGCCACGGCGCTCGCCTTCGCGCGCGCGCTCGGCGACTTCGGCGTCACGATCATGATTGCCGGCAACATTCCGGGCAAGACGCAGACCGCCTCGGTCGCCATCTACGACGCCGTGCAGGCCGGCCGCGACAACGAAGCCTTCACACTCGCCGTCATCGTCTCCGTCATCGCCGTCGTCACCCTTTACCTCATCAACCGCCTCGGCCCCGAACGCGGCGGACGATGAATGAAACTCAACCCCTTTGCGTCTTTGCGCCTCCAGCGTGAGGAAACCATTAGACTCACGCAAAGGCGCAAAGAAATTGAGTCGCTGTGCAGCGTTTTGATTTAGCCCTCTAACTTCTTCACAACCTCTTGAAACATACGCCGCAGCGCTGACGTATCTTTAGCCAACCGCAGTTTGAATCTCTTTCGAGACGCCCCGGAGAATTTAAGATGAGATTTTCATACCTTCTAAAGTGCGCGGCTTTGTCTATCCTGATGGCGGCTGCGACCGCCGCGGCCTTCGCGTGTCAGCAAACCTCTTCAACCAAGACCGAGTCGCAGCCCGCCTCGGCCTCGACGCTGCTCGTGCTCAACAAGGTCGAGAACACGCTGGCGATTATTGACCCGACGAGTTTCAAAGTCCTGGGTCGTGTCCCCGTGGGCGTTGGGCCGCACGAAGTCATCACGTCAGCGGACGGGCGGCTGGCCTACGTCGCCAACTACGGCACACAGCAGGTGCTGGGCAATTCGATTTCGATTATTGACCTGGCCGCGCGCAAGGAACTCAAGCGCGTCGAGCTTGGGCCACTCTTCCGCCCGCACGGGATCGTCGAAGTCGGCGGGAAGATTTACTTCACGGCGGAAGTGAACCGGGCCGTGGCGCGCTACGACCCCGCGTCGGACCGCGTGGACTGGGTGATGGGGACGGGCCAGACCGCCACGCACATGCTCGCCGTCACGCCCGACGGCAAGCGCGCTTACACGGCCAACATCGCCTCCGACACGGTGACGGCAATCGAGTTGAATCAACCGCCGGGTCCAAAGCAGATCACACACATCGCGGTCGGCAAGAACCCGGAAGCGATTGATGTCTCGCCGGACGGGCGCGAGTTATGGGTGGGCCAGAACGGTGACGGCTCGATCTCCATCGTGGACACGGCGACCAACAAGGTGAAAGAGACCGTCAAGGTGGGCGAGGTTCCGATTCGCGTCAAGTTCACGCCGGACGGCCGCCGCGTCCTCGTCTCCGACGCGAAGGCGAATCAACTCATCGTCCTCGACGCCGCGACGCGCAAAGAGGTCAAGCGGATGACGGCCGACGGCGTCCCCGTCGGCATCCTCATCACGCCCGACGGCCGCCGCGCCTTCGTCGCCGCGATGCAGGCCAACAAAGTCCTCGTCGTTGACCTCGAAAAGCTAGAAGTCACGGGCTCAATCGCCCCCGGCGACGGCCCAGACGGGATGGCGTGGGCGAAAGGTTAATTAAAAA